>DASTJX010000155.1:0-3364 GCA_035716265.1 Nitrospira sp. | reverse complement strand
GCGTGTGTGAGTTCCGGCCCATTCGAGAGTTCTTACCTGAAGGGTAGATAACTGCAACCGTTCAGCGATTGCCGCACTGATCGTGGAACCGGCATCCTCCAGCAGTGCCATGAACCACACAAGTGACCGATCAATCGAATCTCTCGGGCACTGCCGTTCCCACCAGCCTAGCGCTCGGGGAAGCACAGTCATCAGTCGCCGCACGTGCCTGCTATAGGCCAGTCGTGGGTGGAGGAATCGCAACAAGTGCAACCGGGCCAGTGCGGCAAGCGCTCGTTCGGGATGGCGTTCCCTCAGGAGCATGAAGATCTCGTTGGCCAGGCGAGGGCCGGAAAGCTGAGCGAGGATGTCGGTTTCTGCAGCCTGCCTTAAGAGACGGTGAGTCGTGGGCTCGAGGCGAAAGCCGAATCGTTCGGCGAACCGAAAGGCGCGAAACATCCTTGTCGGATCATCCACAAAACTTTTGGCATGCAGCACTCGAACGAATTTGGCCTTGAGATCCTTCTGGCCGCCATGCGGATCGTGTAGGCATCCCCACCGTTCGCGATTCAACTGTATGGCCATGGCATTGATTGTGAAGTCACGGCGGAAGAGATCCTCTTCGAGGCGAGCCGGACGCACTTCGGGCAAAGCCGCCGGATCGGCATAGGACTCCCGACGGGTCGTAGCAATGTCCACCTTGGTTTTATGAGACATCGTCAATCGTGCGGTCGCGAAGCGCTCGAACAGAGCCAGACCGGCGCCATAGCGGGTGGCCACGAGGCGAGCAAATGCGATCCCGTCACCCTCCACAGTCAGGTCAAGATCCCAATTGCTCCGTTTGAGCAAAAGATCCCTCACGACACCGCCGACAAGATAGAGACCCACTTCATGCTCGTCCGCCATTCTGCCGAGATCGCGCAACAACCCAAAGGTATTTCGAGGCAGTTGACTCAAGAGATGTACTGCGTCTCGCATCACTTCGTGCATTGTAGCGATTTCCTGCATGTCTCGAAACGGCTCCCTGGGCAGCTCCAAGCAGGGAAATGCGCGCAGGGTCCGGACCGTGTTCCGGACCCCCTCGCACAGGGAATCATGGTCAGTGACTTACTCCTCGTGGGATTCTACTGGCGATCGTCCTTTTCGCAGTCAATGCGCGATGAGTGGCCCGCCATCACTGTTCCTCACATCGGCACAGGGGGTCATATTTGGACAGATTTCTGCCGTTTTTTTTCCATTCGTGTCAGGGTGACGATGGCCGGGCTAGCTGGCAGCTACAACCTACTGAATTTCCACGATCACATCGCCAATCCAGCGGGCACATGCCTTGCTGAAAGGATCGGGCAAGGCTATGACACCCATGTCGTTAAGGAGGTTTCCCATGAACGCAAAGAGGAAGACAATACTCCCCATCGTCGTCGCCATGGTCTCGATAATGGCCATCACCGTCGCACCGGCCCTGGCCAAAGATTCCAAGAAGAAAGCGCCGCCCTCCCATAAGTCAGCCGCTGCTGCGGCCGCGTCAATGGGACCTGTGCCGCAGGTCTCAGAAGCTCCCAAGCGTGGCCATCACGATGAAAAGCCAGGGCCTGCCTGGAAGACTGTCGGCGGCACGGTCAAGGAGATCCAAGACAATACCTACACGGTCGAGGATTATGAAGGCAACCAGGTGAAGCTCTACGTCGGGCAGGGGACGAAGCATATCAAGAAAAAGAAGGTTGGAGACACCGTCCGCGCTGAGGTCACGCGAGGCGGCTTCGCGAACTCCATTCAGTAACCTTCTTCGAATCCGCGCACCCGCTCGCGGGTGGTGGTGTCTGCGAAGGGGTCGACCTTGAACAGGTCGGCCTCTTCACCCTTTTCCGGATACGTATTCGTTCATCGGCCGGCACGTACAAATTGGATGTCGCCGTAATACGCGACCGCTCGCTCTTTGGTATTGTCCGTGTCGCTCATGATGGCCACACCGTTGATCTTCGGCGGTTCTTCCCCAAACGCCGTCTTGTAGTCCTCGTAGATGTTGCGCGACTCTTCGACCCACATGCCGACCTTTTCCGGCCCGCTCTCCACCACGATCATCTTGGCAAAGTCGGTGAAGGCATTGTCGACGACGGTTCCAATCGGAGCCTTCGTGTCCCAAATGTAGTTGAGGGCTGCGATCGGGATGTCGCCCAAGAGCGCTTGTCCGGCTTTATACTTTAGCTTCTTGGGAAAGCTCACTTTGCCCGGGTCGTATTCGAACGTAATGTACAGCCGGGCCGGATAGTCGTCCCCGGACTTCCGGCTTACATCACTGTGCTTGAGAGTATTTTCGACCTTCCACCGCCAACGCACGACGGGAAATGCCGAGGGATCGATTGTGATCTCTTTGATCAGGCCTGAGGCCGACGCCTCGCTCGTCGCCCGTACGACCACCGTCCCTGCGTCTTCTACGAGCTCATACACAGTGTGGTTGGGGACTTTCTTGAATCTAAGCGGTTTCCAGCCATCCGCCAACGGAGTCCCGGCGTGACTTGACGCAAACCTTCCAACTTCGAGCACGGGAGAAGGCTCGGCCGCCGTCGATACTGAAGGGGACAAGAGCCACACTGCCGCTAACCAGAGGTTCCTCCGGAAGAATGTCCTATCCACGCCGCATCCATGCGAACAGCCGCATCAGCTTGTTCCTCGTCGCCGGAGTGAAATGTGCTTTCCTCCACACATTGACGACTTTCTTGTTAACTTCGGCTTGCGTCGGATAAGGATGGATGGTGCGGGCGATAGTCCTCGCGCCCTTACCTGCGTTCATGATCACCGAAAACTCATTGATCAGGTCTCCGGCATGGGCGGCGACGATTGTCGCGCCGAGGATCTTGTCGGTGCCCTTTCGGATGTGAATTCGAGCGAAACCTTCTTCCTGGCCATCAATGATGGCCCGATCCACTTCGTCGAGCTTGAATGTATATGTTTCCACTTTGATCCCCTTGTCTTCCGCCTCTTTTTCATACAGTCCGACGTGGGCAATCTCAGGGTCCGTGAAGGTGCACCACGGCATGATCAGCGAATCGACGCTGGCATATCCGAAATTGAAAGGGTGCGGAAACAATGCGTTCTGGACGACAACTTGCGCCATGGCATCGGCAGCATGTGTATACTTGTACGTCGAGCAGACATCACCGGCGGCAAAGATTTTTGAGTTGCTGGTCTGCAACCGGCCGTTGACCTTCACCCCGTGACGATCGAATTGCACACCGGCCTCTTCGAGGCCCAACCCCTCGACATTTGGCGTGCGTCCGGCCGCCACGAGAATCTCATCGAGTGTCGCGTCGTACTGTCGGCCATGAGACCTGACCGACAGTTTCTTCCCGTCCGGAGTTTTGGCTATTTGAAGGTCCGTCCCACAACA
>DASTJX010000154.1:0-10903 GCA_035716265.1 Nitrospira sp. | reverse complement strand
ACTGGGAGAGCGAGTTCCTGCAGATGAGCGCCTATGTAATTTTCACGGTGTATCTTCGTCAAAAAGGATCTCCCGAATCCAGGCCGCTTGATAATAAAGATACACAAGAAGATAGTGTGTCCGCTGCAAGGAGACGTCCCCATAGCCCCTGGGCCGCACGCCAATACGGATGGATACGCAAAATCTATGAGTACTCTCTCACGCTCGCGCTTTTCTTTCTCTTTATCTTTTCTTTCTTCCTTCATGCTGTGGCTGGTCAGCGTGCGTTCAATGAGGAGCAAGCCCTCCACGGCGGACATGCCGTCACGCTGGGGGGCTACATCATGGCCTCACAATTTTGGTTCGAATCATTCCAGAATTGGCAAAGTGAGTTTCTCTCAGTCGGAGTGCTCATTGTTTTATCTATTTTCCTGCGCCAAAAAGGGTCTCCTCAATCCAAACCCGTCAGTCATCCACATAGCGAGACGGGGGATGAATAGGGCTCCCCACGAATCAGCGCAACATGCCGCGATCCAGTTAGTATTGCCAGAGGGGTTCCTAGGTGACGAATCTTTACAGCGGTCGTAAGCTTCCCTCATACAAGTACCTGGTAGCCGCGTTGTCTCATGCTTAAAGTTGTAGCGTTGCTTGCCTGTATTATAGGCGTTCTCTTTGTTGGCCCGAAGGCCGTGGCCGAGTTTCGCCGGGCCCGCCCCAGGAAAGATGGCCCGGACCCGGCAGCCAATCTAAGCGATTCGAAAGACCAGCAGACAAGCAGACGACAGGTCGCATAGATCCGGGAGGCTTTGTAGTCTGCCCCTGCTCGGGATCTCAACCGGTGGTCCTCTCCCCTCCCATCGAATCCTTACACCTGCTGCTCGTGTCAGTATCGGCGATCTGGTCTCGAGGCCCTAGCGGTGGTGCGAGTGTGAGGAGAGGAGGCTGCGTGCTGTCTCTCAGTGTCTAATATCTCGATACGCGGGATAGTTGCTTAGTGTCGGGCCGCAAACTGAAAGGAGAGAATCAAGGTTGAGGGAGGAGGCGGACTCGGCGACAAACAATCCGACAGACAGGTTTTCCGTCACCAAAGATTGGCATGCTGTTCGTGGTCAGCTCGGCTCCTATACGTGACCTTCACTGAACTTCTTCGAAAGGCAATCAAGGTAGTATTTGAGAGTCGCTCGTTCTCGCTCTGGAAGCAGCTCTGGCTTGACATCGTGGAGTATCAGCCGTTCGGCCGCGACCACAAATTCCGCGGCGACGGCAACTTTCTCGACATTCTTGAAAGGCCTGTCGTGGGGAGACCGCATGCCACACCTCCTGCCTGCCTGTTTATCAAAAGCGAGGCAGCGACCCTTCACTAGGTGGATTCAACGCAGACCTTGGGGACTTCCTGTTTGGGCGCCAGGCTCTTTCTTCGGTTCATGGCAATCGTTTTGTCAATAACGGCGCCGCAGTTAATACACTTCCAGGCATAGAAGACGAGAAAAAAGTCCGAAAACCGCTCTAAATCCATTAACCCATTGCATTTTGGGCAATCCATAAATCCTCCGGGCCAGGTTAAAAGCTATGACCTCACATAGCAATTTTTGACCCGTGGCACGATCATCATACTTTCAAACACTTAGGATTACGGATGCGACAAAAATGAACAAAATTCTGCTTCTACGTACAATTTCTGTACGTACTGCCGCGTATTCGAGGATTAGAAATCACGGACAGGACCCTGACGGCATGCTGTGAGATGAGCGAACTCGACCGGACCGGCAGGACGAACGCTAGGCCGCTTTCCTATAGGCGGGCGGTTGACAGTTTCTTCGTTTCCATTCGATGTAGGTCATTTGAAGCAGAGCAATATAATTTTCTAGTGAGATGCGCTCGAGATCATTCAGAGGCAGATCGCATTCCATTGCCTCGCGAAGATTTTGTGTAGCCTTGTAAAAATTGTTAATGACTGTGGGCTCCATCACGCGGCTCCGAGTAAGATAATACCCGAATTTTCCAAGGGTTTGTTGTACTTTTTGGCTGACACATTTGTCAGCGTAGTCTTACGGGCAAAACCCTTGACCGCCGTATACCGTTGGATGATACTACTGCATAAATTTAATCCATTTATGCACCGCCATCTTTCACACTATCAACCCCGTTTTGAAAGGATGGTGCATTATGAATCTCCGCCCAGAAATAAAAGCCTACACACGTGCGAGTGAGCATTTACTTTCCCTTGCTGAGCAGTTGACCGACGAGGAGCGAGACCTTCTCGGATACTACCTGAACGAACTCTCGCAGGAATATTTCTCAGATAAGCCACCTCTGCGACTACGATATCCAGAGACCGCGGCAGTCGAACCATCGTCCACATAATTCCAAGATAATCTTCGCCCTTGCCTCTACACGATGTTGCCTGCGACCTCGTTCCGGAGTTCGATCGACGGCCAGCGTATGAGGCGAAGTCAATAAGATGAGCGAGGAAGTGCTCTCCTGCAATGTAGGGACTTGCGCTGGCGTAGCTTAGGTGGCCGGTGTGGGCGGTGGGTCCTGCTTTCGCAGTGGCTCCTGCTTTACTGGTGGTCGATCAAAATGCTGACCACACTGTTCGCACACATAATGACCCGTGAGATATCGGCGATCAGTCGTAGCCGTTTCAAGAATGAGCCTTGGATGCACACAGGGTGCATTACCAGGCGTATCGCGCGAATTAACCGAGGATGCCATAGTCGAACGCACAATTGCACGATTGTCGTCGACTTACAAGCCCCAATTGTAGGCGATGGCGTACGAAGCAGCGATTTTTTTCTCGCACCTACTGCAAATCTCCTGGTCCAGTCTCGTTCATGGTAATCTTGTTCTCGCTACAGAAACCTTGCTCAGAGGAAACATGCAACGAGCGTTTCAGCGGGACGACTTGATGGCCATTCTCGATGGCATCGACGATGCTGTCGTCAAACTCGACGGTCAGGCTCATTTCGCAGCAATGAATCAGGTCGCAGCCGAGGTGTATCGGAGGTTAGGATTCGATCCCCAAAAGATGCTGGGTCGATCGGCGTGGGAACTGTTCCCAGAACTCAAAGGGACCTTTGTCGAACGAGAACTGCGTCAGGTGATAGAGGATCATGTCCAGGTGGCATACGAATTTTACTATCCCAAGGATCAGCATTGGTACCAAACAAAAGGATACCCGGCTTCACCGGGAGCTATTTTGGTTTTTCGTGATATCACGATCAGGAAAGCTGCCGCACCATCGTCCTAATCTCCTTCAAGTCTCGATCGCTGCTTCTCAACTTCCAATTTCCTGACGCTTACCGGCGTTCCGCGTGATGCTGCCGCGCCAACCGGCAATAGCTCAATCCCATTTCGGGCGGAGAAGAGCTCGGACTCCACAAACTCAAGGACTCTAAGCCATTGCGCAATGACTGAATCAACCTGCACTATTGCTCGGCTTTAGGTGGCAGGCCTACTCGCAATGCCAGAGACATGACGGTGCTGATGACAGGAGATCGGGTGGGACAGACAGGGAGGTACAGCATTACCAATGACAACGCTCATACAGGGAAACGAGCTGAGACAGCCTATCGTCCGAGACGATGGCGAAGCTACTCGTGCCCGGACGCCTCATCGCCCGTGGAAACTGCAGAACTATTCTTAGGGCTGTTACCTCCTTTGCCCGAATAATTTCTGGCCCGCGACCAATCCGAGTATCACTGTCACGACAAAAATCCCCAGGAAAATGAAGAAGAGCACCTTGGCGATCTCAGCAGCGTCAGCCGCGATCCCTCCATACCCAAGCGCCGCAGCAATGATCGCTATCACCAGAAAGACTGCTGACCAGCGAAGCATATAACATCTCCCTTCTTTTTAAGGTCGGACAAGATGATGCCACTTCTGCCCTTTACACCTTGAGCATAATCACTGGGGGACATTTTCTTAATTGGGGTTTCCCCTGGCTTTTTGGGACAGAACGCTATGGGAACCCGGCTGTTGAGTTTACGTGGGTATTAGAGACAGAACCCCTGGTTGCTTCCCACCAGGGTGCATGAGCTTTGCTTGCATAGGAATCAGCCGCAGGATTGACCGCCCTGAGGGTAAAGGCGGGTACACGAGCTTACAGAGGTTACCACGAGTGAGGGGCAGCGACACCTATACACATGACTGTGAGCCCAAATCACATGTGGCTTTATGACTACTCACCTGGTCGGGAACATTGGATATGATCCCGTCAACGCCGGCGGAACGTGCACGTTCGATGTCACGGATCTTATCCACTGTATACACACACACCAGCATGTCCTCGTTATGGAACGCCTCGACCAAGCGTCGGGAGATCGTGTCGTGTCGGAGACCGACATGTGAAGGGCTGTATTTCATCGCCCGCACGACAGGCGCCCGAGGTAACCTGCCGAAAAGCAACATGACAGAGGCTTGTGCATCGATCGATCGTATGATTGCCAGCTCTTCGTGCAGGAAGGAGGCATAAATAACCGGCTCTTTGAATCGGGCGGTCTGTACAAGCTCCACAGTCTTTTCGGCCACGCCCTTGATTTTCAGTTCCACCATCAGACCTGCTTGTCCTGCAACCACACTGAGGACTTCTTCGAGGGTGGGAACGTCTTCGCCATTGCCTGCATCGAGAGCCTTGACGTCCCGGAGTGATAAGCGATCGATGGGCCCTTTTCCGTTGGTCGTACGATTCACAGTCGAATCATGAAGTACCACGAGGACGCCGTCCGCCGTACATCGCACGTCAATCTCGACGAAGTCCACACCAAGAGCTATGCCCTTCCGGATCGCTGCCAACGTGTTTTCCGGCGCATGTCCCGCAGCTCCCCGATGACCGATTCTCAGTATGCGACGCACGTGATCACCTGGGGCCGAGACGGAGGAAGGCCATCGAGGACTACACATCAGAGAGTGGAGCAAATCGAAGATTGTGCTTTTCTAAGTTGGAGAGATATTCCTTCATACGTTTTCGTTCGTGTATCTTCACGGATTGAATGACCTTGTCGTCGATCTCCAGGAGCCCCAAGCCGGAAGGGATCTCCTCCGGACGGACGACAAACACATTCACCCCCAATGTCTTGGCTTTCAGCTGCGCTTCCATGACACGGTGATGTATAAAGCGCTCGTTCAATCGCAAGAGGTCGTTCAACTCGAGAAGGTCCCGCAATGGGTGCGGGTCGACTCGAACGCTCTTCTTTGGAACATTCAGGAAAAAGAACACCGTATCACATCCAAAACTGAACGCCTCTTCAACGGGAAGAGGGTTGGCGAGGTCGGCGTCAAGGTAGCGATACCCCTCCATGTCAACCATCTCAAATAGCGGATAGAGAGCCATGGATGCACGGATGCGTTTATAAAAGAGATCGTACTTGCTCTTCAGACTTCGCGCGTCATCATTGCCGTCTACCGCGACATCGGCATCCTTATTTGAAAAAATGACCGTCGTTCCATCTTCATACCGTTCAGTGAGGATGTGCCACACGGTGGGACTCGTCAGCACTTTTTTCAGATCAATCTGTTCGCCGAGCCTGGCCAGAAGCGGGAACGGATCGAGGAAGGCTTTCATTCTTTTGAATTCAAAAAACTTATCCACCTCGTCGAACGCTTCCTGAATTTCCGGACACTGGACGAGTCGTCGGAACGATTTATGCTGCGATTCAAATGTGTCCATAAGGCGAAAAATGAAGCTCACGGTGCGGCCCGCCACCCGAAGCGGCATGCGGGTGCAGAAGGAGAAGATGAGGGGTAAAAACTTCATAGCCCGCCGGAGGTCGTGAAGAATCGATCCGGGTGGTCCATAATCTTGGGTGGCCCGGGGAACGACTCCCAGCAGACGCGTTAACTTCTCACGAAAGAATGGGTGAACTTCATAGATCGCCTCAGGCGAAGTGATATAGTCTTCCCAGATGCGGATAGTGTTTTCTGCCCCGACAGGTCCGGGATTTTCGACAAATCCCAAGGCATTACAACTGCCGGCGGAGGAACTGATGATGTGGGACGGAGTCAGGCCGGCTTTCACCAGTTCTGCGGCCGCGACGGCTTGGATGATGGCCTTACAGCCGCCTCCGCAAAACACAAACAAGACCTTCCCATATTTACTAGTGAGTTCAGACATGCACATGCTCCGGCTTGTTGCCTCGGCCTGTTGTCTGCCTTAGAGGACCCTGCCAGATGGAAACGTACGACGTCTGTATCGTGGGTGCGGGAGTCGTTGGATGCGCCATCGCAAGGGAGTTGGGGCACACATTCCCGGGAAAACGGCTCCGCATCCTGGTGTTCGAAGGACGCGCGGGGGCTGGCCAAGAGACCAGCAGCCGCAACAGCGGAGTACTCCATAGTGGCATCCACGAATATCCTAACTCGCTGAAAGCTCGGCTGGCTCGAGAGGGAAGCGCACTGGCGGTCTCGTACGCGGCACAGCGTGGCATCCCCTTGCTGAAATCGGGAATGGTCATTGCGTTTTCCTGGCAGGATGTACGTCGGGGCCTATGGCGTGAGGTGTCTTCGCTGCGACGGCTTTGGGCCAACGCCAGGACATCGAACATCCAAGTCTCATTCGTCACGCCAGCCAGGCTCAAAGCATTGGAGCCGAACCTATGCAGCTGCGCAGGTCTCATGATTCCGAGCGTCTGTGTCATCGATGCTCTGGCCTTCGTGCAGGCACTCAGGGCCGACGCGGAAGACACCGGCTCTACGTTCGCATTCAACAACCGGGTCGTTGAAATTGACGGAGATTCCACCACGTACCTCGTGACGACCGACCGTACCAGAATCCGCGCCACCTGCCTCATTAATGCCGCCGGACTTTACGCCGACGACATCGCTTCCCTCGCCTTACACACCTCAAAGTATACTATCCGTCCGTTAAGGGGAGAGTACTACGAAGTGATCTCCCCGGAAAAAAAAGGCCTTATTGGGCGTCTGGTCTATCCCGCTTTGCCTCGTCAAGCGACTGGAAAGGGCATCCACTTCAGTCCCCGGCCTAACGGGCAGCTGTTCCTGGGACCGAACGAGTTCGCCGTGCTGGATAAAGCGGACTATACGTCGCGGAAGACGCCGCCGGACATGTTCATCGAAACCCTGCAGAAATTTCTTCCAGTCCTGAACGAACGTGATCTTCGCTGGGCCTATTCCGGGATCAGGCCCTGTGTCATGACTGGACAGGGCTGCAAAAGCGATTTCATTGTCTCCGCAGATAGAGAGGATCCGCCGCTTGTCAATCTCATCGGGATTGAATCGCCCGGACTCTCCGCCGCCTTGGCTCTGGCTCGACATGTTACTGACCTGCCTTGCATCCAGAGATGTTTTGGCCCGCCAGGATCTGGCCATTGATCCGATACGGTTTGTCACCGTTACGCTGAAGTCGTTCCCTTTCTTCCACCCGCAACACCCGACGCAGCATCTTCCCGAGAATCGATTGAGGCAGTTCCGTGCGAAACTCTATGTGCTTTGGCATCTTGTACGCCGCCAGATAGTGCCGGCAGTGCGCGAGCAGGTCTTCCACACTGACCGTTTCAGCCTTCACGACGACAAAAGCTTTGATCGCTTCGCACCCGTCTGTGACCTGCACGCCGATCACAGCCGCTTCGCGCACGAGCGCGTGGAGGAGAAGCACGTGTTCGATCTCTGCGGGATACACATTGAAACCCGACGTTGAGAGGATCATGTCCTTCTTTCTGTCCACGATGTAGAAGAACCCGTCTTGATCGACTCGCGCCATGTCGCCGGTGGCCAACCAGCCGCCCGGTTTCACCACGTTCGCTGTTTCGACAGGGTTGTTCCAATACCGCTCCATCACTTGTGGCCCGCGCACCCACAGTTCACCCACCTCCCCGTCCGGCACCTCCTGGCCGGCCGCGTCCACAACTTTCGATTCGGTGTTGGCGATGGGGAGCCCGATGGATCGCTTCACCGAGAGACCACGTGGAAGGTTGCAGTGCGTGACAGGCGAGGCTTCGCTGAGCCCATAACCCTCGACAATCATATGACCGGTCCGCTCCTTGAACTTTTTCAACAGCTCATAGGAAAGCGAGGCTCCTCCGCAAATCACAAAGCGGGTCGCGGCAAAATCCTTTGCATCGCAGTGTTCAAGCAGCTTTCGCACAAAGGCCGGCACAAGCGTGATCACGGTCGGCTGCTTCTTTCGAAGCAGCGTGAGGAGGACCGGCATATTGCGAGGATCAGGAACCAGCACCATACATCCACCAACTGCCAGACAGATGTTCTGTGTGACGGTCATCCCAAACACATGAAAGAGCGGCAGCGCAGCAAGAAAGCTCTCCACACGCTCCGCGGGAGAGAACCAGCTGATCAGCTGTTGAATGTTGGCCGTCAGATTGCGATGACGGAGTTCCGCTCCCTTGGATACGCCGGTGATCCCGCCCGTGTACTGCAAGACCGCGATATCGTCAGGCAGCACGACCGGAAGGTTTTCCGGCTCCACGGGACTCGCCTGATGAAGGACATCATGGAACCAGAGGGTCGTGCCTCCAGTCGGAATCTCGGGAGACCGATGGCCGTTTCGATGGTGATACAGGTACCGGGCGATCGTCGTCATGAAATCGGTAATCCGCGTCACGATGATCAGCTCGAGACCAAGATGCTGGATCTTCCCGTACATCTGGTCAAAGACCACAATGGCCCGCGCGCCGGCATCCCGGAGTTGATGGGAGAGCTCGTGTTCCGTGTATGTGGGATTGCAGGCGACGACGATGCCCCCCGCCCTCAAAATACCGAAGTAGGCGATGACGGCTTGGGGGGAGTTTGGAAGACACAGCGCGACGCGGTCTCCTTTACGAATTCCCAAGGTTGCCAGACCGCATGCGAACCGCTCCACCAGATCGTGGCATTCACGGTACGACACGGTCTTCCCGAAGAAATAGAGCGCCGGTCGCCGTGAAAATCGTCGCGCGCTGCGAGCGAGCATGTCCACAAGAGTCTCTGAACAGAGTGGGAGCTCCCTAGGAACTCCTTCGGGATAGTGGACGCACGGTTGTTCATGCATGACGCGCTCCGTTTCGTTCAGTGGAAAGAGGTGTCGTTACCACCCTCCATGCGAAAGTCCCGGAAAAGGTTCAAAGCGTTTACCATACTTGTGACTCAGTTCATCTAATGTCCCGGCAATCTGCTCTGGCGTCATGGTTCCCCGCGCCCACGTGAGCAGGCCTCCGCGAAACGCAGGGAACCCGATCCCATAGGTCAGGGCAAAGTCCACGTCCCGGGCCTGTTCCACGATATGGTCATGCAGACAGCGCACGGCTTCATCGACCATGGGAAGGAAGAGACGGTGGTGAAGGGTTTCGTCGGAAACCGGCCCGCCTTCTGAAGGATAGGCGCGGCGATAGTCCGCGATGGCGTCGATCGCTTGTCGATTCTCCACTCCAGACTTCCAAAACGACACCGGTGTCTTGGTGTCTGCAAGCAACTTCCGCAACAGGGCGTCACGCGATTCGATTCGCGATCCCAACACAGCAAGTGATGCCAGGACATGCATCGCGACTGGTAGACCGATCAAATCAATGAGTTCCAGCGGACCCATCGGGTGTCCGCTGTCCACTGCCATGCCGAAGTCCTTAGCGATGGTGTCGATGCGTCGAATCGGGATGCCCTCCCCGACCAAGATGACCGCCTCCGCCAGATATCGTGACAGAATCCTGTTCACGAGAAATCCAGGCCCGTCGCGTACGACGAGCGGGAACTTGCCCAGACGCTTGGCGATACCACAGGCCTGGTTCAGGGCTCGGTCCGATGTAAAAGGAGCACGCACCACTTCGACCAACTGCATCCTGGCGACAGGGTTGAAGAAGTGAAGCCCCACGCATCGTTGCGGATGAACCGCCTTCAGGGCAATGTCGGCCAACGTATACGATGACGTGTTCGTGGCGAATATCGCATCGGACCCTGCCTCCGATTCAAACTCGGCGAGCACGGCTCGCTTCACGTCAAGCTTCTCAGATACCGCCTCAATCACCAGAGGCGCTGGACTCACGTCCTTGATGGTTGTCGTAGGAGCGATCCGCAGCAACCGATAGCGCAGCTCAGACGGCAGAATAACTTTCTTGCGCACCTGGGTCGTTTGCGCTTTCAGAATCCGCCCCATCGCCCCGGCAAGGATGCTCGGAGCAACGTCGCGCAACACGACCGCATATCCCTTTTCGGCAAGTTGGCCCGCGATTTGCGACCCCATCAATCCTGCCCCCAGCACGCCCACGCGAGTCACCGCATCAGGAACCGAGGCCGCCTTCCGTTTCACATCTTCCCCGGCAAGAAACAGGCTGACCAGATGCCGGGAAACCGGGCTGGCCATGAGATCCATGAGGAGTGGCTTCTCGACGGTCAGCGATCCCTTCAGCACACTCATTCCCATCCCGCGTTGCATGGCGTCGACGGCTCGAAGCGGAGCCGGATAGAAGTGCCGAACGCGCTTCTTCACTTGATATCTGGCATAACGGCAGAGCAGCACACGCACGAGGGGACTGCCCATCAGCTTCTGGCTTAACCTCAGAGCGCGCCGTCCGATCGGAGCGGAACGGAGTGAACGCGCTTGCGTAATGGCTGCCTGGACCAGAGTTTCGTTCCGGATGGCCTCCAGTGTTCTCATGCGAGAGGGCACGGAGCTGACCATCCCATCAATAAGACCCATCCGTAGCGCCTGGCGGGGAAACACTGATCTGCCCGCCGTAATCAGGTCTAACGCTGCCGGGAGACCGATCAAACGCGGAAGCCGTTGTGTTCCGCCGAACCCGGGAAGGATGCCCAGTTTGACCTCCGGGAGGGCGAAAGACGTTTTCGGGTGGGTGCTGGCAATGCGTCTATGACAGGCCAGCGCCAATTCGAGTCCACCGCCCAGACAGGAGCCCTCTACCGCGGCGACAAACGGTTTGCCCGACCTTTCCATGACATCGAAGAGTTGATGTGCGATCTCCAC
>DASTJX010000153.1:0-9368 GCA_035716265.1 Nitrospira sp. | reverse complement strand
CAAGAGGTATTGTGCCGTAGCGGGCTTGTCGGCGAAATCTTGCGCCTTGCCCAGCCAGTGGAAACATTCCGCCTTCAATCGGATTTGTTCGTTCATGTTCACCGGTGGAGGGCCCTGCCGGAACCGGTGGCTGGCCCGTTCGATCAGTTTGGCTCCGATCGCGTCATGATCGTGAAGAATGCGGGCCTTGCGCAGCAGCGAGGGCAAGCGGGCTGAATAGGCCAGCTCGTCTTCAACGTCTTTGTGTCCCCAGTATCGGATGTCCGCCATGCGATCGGCGACGCGAATGATTTCATGGCCGTCCGCCTGACCTTTCACGAGCACGACCAAATCAATGTCACTGTGCGTGGTCACGGCCCGTCTGGCGCCTGACCCCACCAACAGGACGCTCACGAGGTCGCCGCCTCGGCGGCCTTTCGCGTGGCGCAGGGCGAGGCCTACGATCTCTTCATAGGCTGGTTCATTCGGCGGTTCAGGTGGCTCGGGCAGTTCAGGCAAGGGAACCAGTTCGGACTGCAGTTCTTCCTTTGTCGGAAGAGTATTCGTACCCTCGGCATCCATGATTACGTTCCTTGCGTCGATTGGATCTGGGCCGGCAGCGATTTCAGCCACTCCTCAAAGGGGCGATCCGCATCGACGATGATTTCCAGCTTCCCGTTGGTGAGACGCTTGACCAGTCCAGGACGGGCGGGAGACAACGGGATTTCCACCCATTCGCGATTGAGCCCGAGCGAGTCGGTCAGTTCTAGAATCCGACTGATCTGTGCAAATGTGACTGCGTTCACAGATGGAGTCTCCACGGCTCATGGCATTCTAGCAGGATGCCTGAAAAATCCGCCAGGGTGTAATCGTACGAGGAGGCAGTCAGCCGAGGATCCGCGCAAAGGCGTCGGCCGCTGCATCGACCTGCCTGGTTGAGACATCGAGGTGAGTGACGGCCCGGAAACTCCTGCCCCCAATGGCGTTGATCAGCACCTGTTCCCTTCGTAACGCCGCCACAAGCTCGGAAGGAGAGAGCCGGTGTCCGATGATATCGAAGATGACGATGTTGCTCTCGACATGCTGCGGATTGATCGTGATCGCTGGAATCTGCTGGAGTCTCCTGGCCAGGCGCTTGGCATTATCGTGGTCGTCCTTCAGTCGCCCGATATGATGCTCGAGCGCATAGATGCCGGCCGCGGCGAGGATGCCGGCCTGTCGCATGGCGCCACCATACATGCGGCGAAACCGTCTGGCTTTGTCGAGCAACGCAGGATCGTTCGTGAGGAGCAGAGAGCCGGCGGGCGCTCCCAAGCCTTTTGAGAGGCAGATGGACACGGTCTCAAAGTGTTGTGCGTAGGCCGCCGGCGGCAAGGTCGTGGCTGCGACGGCGTTGAACAGCCTCGCGCCGTCCAAATGCATGGGGACACCGTGTGCGGACGCGACAGCACGGATGCGTTCGATCGTCGACAGCGGATAGATGGTCCCCCCGCCGGCATTGTGCGTGTTCTCCAGGCAGATGAGCGCGGTTTGAATGCTGTGCTGGTCTTTGGGACGAATTGCGGCTTCAATGTGTTCCGGCCCCATGATGCCGCGATCGCCGGTCACCCAATGTAGTTGGACGCCGGCGAGCGCGCCGGCCGCTCCCTGTTCATACCGGACAATGTGTGCCTTGCTTTCGGCGATGACTTCCTGACCGGGTTGGGTCTGGATGCGGATGGCCAGTTGATTCGCCATCGTGCCTGAGGGCACGAACAGTGCGGCCTTTTTGCCGAGCAACCCCGCCGCCATTTCCTGCAGCCGGTTGACGGTGGGGTCCTCACCGTATACGTCATCGCCGACGTCGGCGCGCGCGATCGCCTCCCGCATCGCCTCCGTCGGTTTCGTCACCGTGTCGCTGCGTAGGTCGATGATTCGCATACCGCCACTACCATAACGGGCTGCGGCTAAAAAGTCCAAAACCCTCCAGACATTTTGCTTGCGCAGGCGTGAAGAGCCGGTCAGGATGCCGACGTGGCACGCCGCTCCCGCACGACCATCGCCTCCCTGACCGGTGCCGCCCCGGATGAACTCGTGCCGCTCTGCTGGTCATTTCTTTATTTTTTCTGCCTGCTCTGCGGGTATTACATGCTGCGCCCCGTTCGCGACGAAATGGCGATCCAGGGCGGCGTCCAGCATCTACCCTGGATGATGACGGCGACCTTCTTCACGCTGCTGACGGCGACGCCATGCTTCGGCTATGTGTCAGCCCGCTTGCCGCGCGAACGATTGCTGCTGACCGTCTACGCGTTTTTCGGCAGCCACCTGGTCGGATTCTTTCTCATCATGAGCAGTCATGTCGCGCCGCAGTGGATCGCACGCCTCTTCTTCGTCTGGCTGTCGGTGTTCAACCTGTTTGTTGTTTCCGTCTTTTGGAGTTTCATGGCCGATATTTTTACTCCCGATCAAGGCAGCCGGCTGTTCAGCGTCATTGCGGCAGGGGGAAGCACGGGAGCCATGGTGGGCCCCTTGCTCACGACGGCGCTGACCTATGCCGTCCCGATTCCTGTGCTCATGCTGGTGTCGGCCGGATTCCTGGCCGTCTGCTGGTTCTGTATCCGAGCGCTCGATTGCTGGTCGAAACAACGGCCGGCACGAGACATCGACCGAGCCGGCGAAGCCATTGGAGGAGGCATATGGGCGGGGATGCGCTTAGTCCTTTCGTCGCCTTATCTCGTCGGTATTTGCGGATATCTGTTTTGCCTCACCACGACGGCGACGTTTCTCTATCTGGAGCAGACGAGACTGATCGGCGAACAGGTGGTCTCGCCCCAAGGCCGGACGAGACTGTTTGCAATGATGGATCTTGCGGTGAATGTGCTGACATTCGTCACGCAGATCTTGATCACCGGCCCCATGATCAGACGGTTCGGGTTGGCCTCAGCACTGGTCGTGTTGCCGGCTGTCAGCGTAGCCGGTTTCGCAATGGTCGGCCTCATGCCGTTGTTGCTTGTGTTCATCCTCTTTACGGTCGTCCGCCGTGTAGGGGAATATGCGATTGCCAAGCCGGCACGGGAGGTCCTGTTCACTGTGCTGACCCGTGAAGAGAAGTACAAGGCAAAAAACTTTATCGATACAGCGGTCTCTCGAGGCGGCGACGCGACGACCGGTTGGATAGTCAGCATGGTCAAAACCCTTGGCGTCGGGGTCACACAGATGACCTTAGTGCTGATCCCGCTGGCCGGTTTGTGGGCATGGCTGGGTTGGTCGCTCGCCAAGCAGGAGGAACACATACGCATCGCGAAGGCCAAGGGATAACGCTGTTTACTGTCCCAAAAATGGCATGTTATATTCCGGCACTCAAGCGTCTGAGAGAGAATCCCTTCGCATCTCACGAGGGTCATAATGCCTGAAGTTCCAGTTAAGCTTTACTTGGACAAGATATTGAAAGTGTGTAGGAATGCTGTGCGCAAAACTTCCGTACTGTCCGGCCCGGTTAAGGACCGAGCCCTCCGAGCCATGGCCGACCGGGTTGCTCAGGATGAGGCAGCCATTCTCGCCGCGAACGAGAGAGATGTGGACGCGCTCGGCAAATCGTTTGGAAGTGAGGTCAGTAAGGACCGGCTGAAGGCTGCCGTCGCCAGGGTGCGTATGACGGCGGACGACGTCAAAGAAATGGCCGAGCGGCTTCGGACCATCGCCGACCAGCCCGATCCGGTGGGGGCCGTGACCGGACGATGGGAGCGTCCTGATGGGCTTCAAGTATCACGTGTGCGGGTTTCTATCGGGGTTATCGGCATCATTTCCGAATTACCACCGCTGATCACGGTCGAGTCAATCGCGTTGTGCCTCAAGTCCGGCAATGTGAGCGTATTTCGCGGTGCACCCGATTGGAGCCAAACGCACGAGGTCATCGGCAAGGGATTACGGGAAGCAGCCGGACAGCAGGGCATTCCTCCAGACGCCTGGGTATTCATTGACCGGCCGGAGAAAGACGTGGCGGTGGAACTGATCAGGTCGGGCAGGGCGCTGGATGCCATCGTTCCACGGGGCGGCGCCGGGTTGCGCAAGGCGGTGCTCGAGGGAGCCAGGGTGCCGGTCCTCTGCCACGATGGCGGTCAGACGCACCTCTATGTGGATGCCGACGTGGATCTGCCGCTGGTGCAGAACGTTGTGATCAATTCAAAAGTGCAGCGACCGGCCGCCACCAACGCGCTGGATACGTTGCTGGTTCAGCAGGGCGTCGCACGGCAGTTTCTCCCGGCCTTGATCAACCGTCTGCTCGTCGAGTTCAAAATCGACGTGCGCGGGTGTCCAAAAACGCTGGCACTCATGGGTCAAATGCCGATCAGCGGTCACACGTCCATCATTCCCGCCGCGGAGGAAGATTGGTCACGACAGTTCCAGGCACCTACGCTGGCCGTGAAAATGGTTGCCGATATGGATGAAGCGCTGACACATATTGCAGAGCACGGCCTCTGCATGACGGCCGTGATCGCCACATCTAACTACTCGTCCGCTCTGCGCTTCACACGCGAGGTGGATGCCAGTGCCGTGTTTGTGAACGCCTCCTCTCGTCTTCACGATGCGGAAGGGTTCGGATTCGGCAGCGACATCGGGCTCAGCAGCGCGCGGCTCCATGCCAAGGGTCCGATAGGGTTAGAGCAGTTGACCTGTGAGAAATACGTCATATTTGGAAACGGTCAGCTGCGCATGCCCCATCCGGTGCCGGAGACGTACTTCGACGCGATCATGCTCAAACGCCCGTAATCGCGCCCACTGAAAACGCTCTACAGCTTCGTTCTGAGCCGCTCGATTCACTCAATTTACCCTCCCGGTAAACAGCTGTCTTTGACAGCTGGGTGGGCGGGTGAGCTAGGGCTAGAGCGCATCTCGGCGCGCCTCGTGCGGGCGGGTGAAAGCTAGGGCTAGAGCGCGTCTCGGCGCGCTCGGGTGGGCGGGTGAGAATGGAGACGCCTCGTGGTCCTTGCTCCTTGCGCCTTGCTGCAGAACGTTTTGACTGAGCCTATAAAACTATGACCACACCATCGGTCCAACAAGCTCTAAGCGATCATCTTGCTCAATGGGGCTTGCGACGGTTTTCGACCGACGAGGCGTACGCTCGCTGGCAGCGCCAGGAGTTGTCTCCCGATGAACTTTCAGCATTGCATCAGCACGTCGAACGAAAGCGGCATGGCTCTTCTGCCGATGAAACCGCCTTCTACGATCTCACCGCCGCGCCACGCGTTCTTCCGGTCCTTTACAGTCAGCGTTATGAGTACTATGTCGCGATTGCGACGGTCGTGGATGCTCATCTGGGCGAGGCCAGGACGATTCTTGATTTTGGATGCGGTCCTGGGATCCTTACAACATTTTATGCCCGGCGGTTTCCGCATGCCGAAGTCACCGGTGTTGACCGGTCAGCCACCTGCATTGCTCAGGCCAACCGCAAGGCCGACGAATTGGGTCTGAAGAACGTTCGGTTTGTGTGTGCCGATCTCGTGGAAGGACCAGCGATCGCGCAATACGAACGGGTCGTGGCCACCCATGCCCTCGTTCAATCGGAGCAGGATCCCGGACTGCCGAGCTTCAGCTGGAGGACCTTCGAACGGGCGCTGGATGTGCAAGCGCAAGCGGCGTTTGAGGACCGAACAGGGCTGGGTTGCCGTCTCGATCGGCTGGCCGCCGCCATGGTCCCTGCCGGACGTCTCGTCGTGTTCGAAAAGACGCGCCAACTGTCGCGGCGGATTCCACTGCAGCGCGCCTTTGCGGCACGCGGCCTTAAACCGTTCGAGCAGCCGCGCCCGATCCGCTACTCATTGGTTGAAGAGGTTTCCGATGACGGGCCGCTGTTTGTGCTCGCACGCAGTGAAGAAAGTGCGGGTGCCTGGAATGAGGACCCGGAGCCTGACGAGGGGCTGCCGTTCGATCGTGTGGGCCTGACATCCCGTTCTTCAAGTCCAGAGGAGCCGCTCTATGAAAACCACTGGCCGTCGGCGCAGCAAGCCTGGGAGCAGTTAGACGATAAGAAGGTGATCAAGGAAGCCACTGCCGAAGAATCGGGCGGCCGTCAACTTCATGTCGAACTTGGCACGGCCGAAGGCTTCCGCTACCTCTATTGTGCCAATACCTTTGACCGGCGCCAGTTGGTGATCGTCGAGCCGGCGCAAGCCGCGATGCTTCACACGTATTATCAGGAAATCATTCAAGGCAGTGCCTGACCACTCATACAGTACATCCCCTGCCGACCTCGATTGAGCTGTCGATGGAGTGGCTGCTGCTCGGGGCGATCGATGCCTCGACGGGTGCGCCGTCTTCTTCATGGTGCGGCGGACGCGAAAGGTGCATTCATCCCAGACGTCGCTCTGTTCGTGTCGCCTGTTCTGATTTTCATCGATCGAGTAAGGGACGGGCGATGCTGATCGGCGCTCACCTGGCTTCTGACGGCTTGGTCAACTGCTTGAAAAACGGTGCGATGGTGTCGATGGGAATCGGAAAGATTGTGGTGGAGTTTTTCTCCGCGGCGATCTCCACCAGCGTCTGCAGGTAGCGGAGTTGCAGGGCTGCAGGATTCTGACTGATGACGTTGGCCGCATCCGCCAGCCGTTGCGAGGCCTCGAATTCCCCCTCCGCATGGATCACCTTCGCCCGCCGCTCTCGTTCGGCTTCCGCCTGGCGGGCGATTGCCCGCTGCATTTCCTGGGGAAGATCCACGTTTTTGACTTCGACCGCGGTGACTTTCACGCCCCAAGGCTCCGTCTGCTGGTCGATGATCCGTTGGAGGTCCGCATTGATCTGCTCCCGCTTGGATAGCAGGTCGTCGAGCTGGCTCTGTCCCAGCACGCTCCGCAATGTCGTCTGTGACATCATCGACGTCGCATACAGATAATCTTCAACTTGAATGATGGCTCGTTCCTGATCCACGACCCGGAAATAGATGACGGCGTTGACTTTGACGGTGACGTTGTCCCGTGTGATCACGTCCTGCGGTGGGACATCCATGGCCACGGTGCGCAAACTGACGCGCACCATCTTGTCGATGAACGGGATGATAATGACGACGCCTGGACCATTGCCGCCGACGAGCCCGCGGGCGAGCCTGCCCCACCGGAAGATGACGCCGCGTTCGTACTCGCGTAGCACATTAAAGCCCATGAGGATGAGCACGAGCCCAAGGACCAGAAAGGCGAAGGGACTCACCGGGAGAATCATGTTGGGACCTCTTTCTTTTTGAGGTAGGGTTTGACGCGGAGTTGCAGGCCGTCGATGCCGGTGATTTCGGCTTCCTCACCCGGTGACAGCGGCTGCTCGCTGACTGCTTCCCACAGTTCTCCTTGGACGGACAACTGCCCCCGCGGAGTGAGTGCCGTCTTGACGATACCGACCAAGCCGATCATCCCTTCGCGGCCGGTCGTCGGCCGCCGGCGCAGGGCTTTCATGCCCATGCCGACGCTGAGCAGCGTGAACGCCGACGCCAGCGTCACGACCGGCAGAATGACCGACCACGAAATCCGGAAGAACTCGGCATCGCTTTTGATCAGCATCACTGATCCAATCACCATTGCCAACACGCCGCCGATTGCCAACAAGCCATAGCTGGTGACGCTCGCCTCCAATACAAAAAAGACGATGCCGAGCAGAAACAGGAGGACGCCCGCATAATTGACGGGGAGCGATTGAAACGAATAGAAGGCCAAGATGAGGCTGATCGCGCCGACGATGCCGGGCAGGATTGCTCCCGGACTGTACAGTTCTGCGATGATACCGATCGTCCCGATCGTCATGAGCAAGTAGGCGATGTTCGGATCGCTGATGGTTTTGAGCCATTCCAGGCGCAACCCCATCGGGAATTCCTGCAGATGGGCGCCGGCTGTTTTTAGCACGGTGGGGCCCGACGGCAGATTGATGCGTCGGCCGTCCACTTGCTTGAGTAACGCCGGCACATCGTCCGCGACGACGTCCACGACCTTAAGCTTCAAGGCCTCGCGCTCCGTCACGGACACGCTCTTACGCACGGCGTCTTCCGCCCAGGCCGCGTTACGTTCCCGTTGCTGGGCGATCGACTTGATATAGGCAACGGAATCATTCTCGACCTTTTCCTTCATCGTCTTGTCCATCTCACCGCCGCCCATATTCACGGGGTGTGCGGCGCCGATGTTCGTGCCCGGAGCCATCGCTGCCACATGGGCGGCCATGGTAATGAAGACGCCGGCGGAGGCGGCACGTGCGCTGGATGGTGACACGTAGACGATGACCGGTATGGTGGCTCCGGTGATGTCTTTGATGATCAGCCGCATCGAGCTGTCCAACCCGCCTGGCGTATTGAGCGAAATAATCAGCGCGTGGGCGCCGCTCGCTTCCGCCGTGGCCAGGGCATCGTGCAGGTACTCCGCCGAAACCGGATTGATGACGCCGTCGTATGTGGCGAGCATCACAACGGGCTCGGCGGCGCCGGTGGCCGAGGCAAAGAACAGGACCGCGAGGGTGATGCCGAGGCTGAATGAGAGGTGACGGAACTGCAGCGGATGGCGACCCTGTACCGGCATGAACGCGTCCCTCCCACCAGGTAAGGGCCTTGGCGACGAAACAAATCGACAGGAGCATACGAGCCGAATTTTTCACTGTCAAGGAAGGGGGGGATCCTGCGGGTTGGTCTGAGAGCGAGCAGCGGGCCGCGTCTATCGTGTCATCTGTGGTCGACTGTTCGCCATGGCAGGGGCGGGGGAGGTGCGGCGGGCTGCTCGCGACTGGCTACGGAATCTGGCCGGCGGCAGCCCAAACTCCCGTTTGAAGGCACGATTGAAGGAGGGTTCCGACTCGTACCCCACCTCACCGGCGATCTCTGCGACACTGCGGCTTGTGGCATGGAGCATTTGCGCGCCGAGTTGAAGGCGCCAGCGGGCGAGGTAGGCCATTGGCGTTTCCGAGAGGTATTGCCGAAAGCGCTCGGCCAGTACCGAACGGGACATCCCAACCTCGGCCGCGAGTGTGGCGATTGTCCATGGACGGGCAGGTTGACGATGCAGGAACGCCAAAGCTTTTCCGATTTCCGGATCCCGAACACCGGCCAGCCAGCCGGCCTGTTTCTGTGGAAGCTGCTCGATGTAGCGTCGCAGGGTTTCGATAAACAACACCTCCGACAACTTCGCCAGCACGGTCTCACCACCGGGTCTGGACGCATCGGAATTGTCGACCGAATAGCGAAGAGAGTTTTCCAACCACTCGCCGGAGGCGTCATTCCTGATACTGACCTTCAGGATGGGCGGCAGTCCGCTGAGAAGAATCTTGCTCAGCTGCGGCTCGCAGGCCAAATATCCGCAAATGATTCTCGTTAATTCTCCGCCTCCGCCGTGCCGGTAAATCTTAAGGTCCTCAGACAGAATGCGCTGCAGTTCTTTGGCGCTGTCGAC
>DASTJX010000152.1:0-6780 GCA_035716265.1 Nitrospira sp. | reverse complement strand
CCATGATCCCGGCAGGCGGGTGCAACCACGAGATGATTCTGGACGATCCGCCGGAGCTGAAACAGAAACAAAGCGGCGGTGCCAAGGTGACTCCACAGGACAAAGACACGATTTTGACCGCATAGAGGATCCCGGGCAGGGTTGCCGGGATCCGGCAATGTCATTCCCGGCACGGACGACTCCGAGAGCAAAACCATGGAACACATCATCTTAGTGACGGTCGAGAATAAGTTTGGAGTACTGTCACGGATTGCCGGGTTGTTCAGCGGTCGCGGTTTCAACATCGAAAGCCTGTCTGTCGCCCCGACGTTGGATCCGTCCATGTCTCAAATGACGATCGTCACCTCGGGTGATGAGCGGATCGTCGAGCAGATCGTCAAGCAGCTCAACAAGTTGATTGACGTCATCAAAGTCGTGGATTTGAATGAAAGCGATTTCGTCTCGCGTGAGACGGCGCTGATCAAGGTGCATACCAGGCAGGAAGATCGCGCCGAAGCCTTACGGATCGCCGATATCTTCCGCGCGAATGTCATCGATTCGACGCCCGCGACCTATACCATTGAAGTCACGGGCGATCCGAAAAAGATCGAAGCGATCATCAATCTCCTGCAGCCGCTGGGAATCAAGGAATTGACGAGGACCGGCCGGGTGGCCGTTGCCCGTGAACCGCTTCGTTCAACGACGACGCAACCCAAGAAAGTCGCCCGCGAGTAGTGAGGCGGGTCCCCGCCTCCGGCACGCATCAACCTTTTGCCTTCGGGAGTCCATGATGAAGATTTACTATGACAAGGATGCCGATCTCCAACAGATTACCAACAAGAAAGTGGCGGTCATCGGTTTCGGCAGCCAGGGCCATGCCCACGCCCTCAACATGAAAGAAAGCGGAGTGCCGGTCGTAGTCGGCTTGCGTGAAGGCAGTTCATGGCGCAAAGCCGAGCAGAGCGGACTCAAGGTCATGCCCGTAGCTGATGCGGTGAAAGCGTCTGATGTGATCATGATTCTGGCGCCTGACGAGGCACAGGCTGCTCTCTATCGGCAGGACGTCGCTCCGAACTTGAAGCCGGGTTCGTACCTTGCGTTCGGGCATGGATTCAACATCCATTTCGGGCAGATCGTCGCTCCGTCGACGATCAATGTGTTCATGGTCGCTCCCAAAGGGCCCGGTCATTTGGTACGATCTGAGTATACCAAGGGGAGCGGGGTCCCCTGTCTATTGGCGGTGCATCAGGATCCCAGCGGCACAACCAAGCAGGTGGGGTTGGCCTATGCAAGTGCCATCGGCGGAGCTCGTGCCGGCGTCATCGAAACGAACTTCCGCGAAGAGACTGAGACGGACTTGTTCGGCGAACAAGCCGTCCTCTGCGGCGGGCTGACCTCCTTGATACAGGCCGGCTACGAGACCCTCGTGGAAGCCGGCTATTCGCCTGAGATGGCGTATTTTGAGTGTCTGCACGAGGTGAAGCTCATCGTTGATCTGATCTATCAGGGTGGCATCGCCAATATGCGATATTCGATCAGCACGACGGCAAAATACGGTGATGTGACGAGAGGCCCGCGCATCGTCACCGAGCAGACGAAACAGGAGATGAAAAAGATCCTTGGCGAAATCCAGCAGGGGCAGTTTGCCAAGGAATGGGTGTTGGAAAATCAGGCGAATCGTCCCGTGTACAACGCGCTGTTGGCCAAAGGCGAGGCGCATCCGATCGAAGAAGTCGGCGCCAAGCTGAGAGCGATGATGCCGTGGCTCAAGAAGGATCAATTGGTCGATAAGTCAAAAAATTGATGGAGGTTGAGGTCTGTGGCGGATCGTGCGGCCGGCGTGCCCTTTGCCAAAGAAGGATTTCCCTTCATCGGCGCTGCCGGCGCCATTACACTGATCGCATGGTGGCTCAATTGGGTACCCTTGGCAGTCGTCGGGGCCATGCTGACCCTCTTCGTGTCCTGGTTTTTTCGCAACCCGCGGCGACGGGTTCCCCAAGGACCTGGGCTCGTCGTTGCCCCCGGTGATGGGGTCGTTCTTGCAGTCGAAGAAGAATTCGAGCCGCGGTACTTGAAGGATCGCGCAGTTCGGATCTCCATTTTCTTGAATGTGTTCGACGTGCACATCAACCGGATCCCGTGTGAAGGCATCGTCGAGAATGTTCAGTACCAGCCCGGCCTGTTCCTGGTGGCCAGTAAGCCTCATGCGACAGTGAAGAACGAGCAAAATGCTGTGATGATCAAGACGGTGGAAGGGGCGAAAGTGCTCTGCGTGCAGGTTGCGGGACTCATTGCCAGACGGATTGTGTGCTGGGTGAATCCGAAAGACCGGGCGGTGCGCGGCGAGCGCTATGGCCTTATCCGGTTCGGCTCTCGGATGGATACCTACCTTCCGGTCGGGACGGCAATCAGGATTGCCGTGGGTAATCGTGTGACAGGCGGAGAAACAATCCTGGGAGAACTCCGATGAAAAACACCGGTCTCAGACAATCTTTTGCCAAGGGCACCAAGCGGCACAAAGCAGCCATGCACCTGATTCCAAATCTGTTTACGACCGGCAACCTGTTCTGCGGAATTTTTGCCATCCTGTCCGTTTTCAATGCCGACTATATGGTGGCGGCGATTGCTATCCTGGTCGCCATGATCTTCGACGTGCTGGATGGAAAATCGGCTCGAATGACGAACAGCACCAGCCACTTTGGGTTGGAATACGACTCCCTGTCCGATCTGGTGTCATTCGGCGTCGCACCGGGGCTCTTGCTCTATTCCTGGGCCCTGAGCGGACAAGGCACATTCGGCATCGCGGTGATGTTTGCCTACGTGGCCATGGGAGCGGTCCGGCTCGCCCGCTTCAACGCGACCACGACAATGGCCGACGGGAAGTATTTTACGGGCCTGGCCATTCCCGCTGCCGCGGGGGTGGTAGCCAGTATGGTTATTTTCGACCACTACATTGTTCGGATTGGCGCGGAAGTTAAGCCGGTCGCGGTGCTCATCATCACGTTGGTGCTGTCGTTCCTCATGGTCAGCACCATCAAGTACCGCAGCTTCAAGGACCTGAAATTTCGAGGCCGGCAGCACATCACCTACCTCGTATGGGGCATCCTTGCGTTAGTAATGGTGGCGTCGTGGCCCCAGGTTATGCTATTTGTTATATTCGCCGGGTATGCTCTGCTCGGGCCGGTCGAGCGCATGTTCGTCGTATTCGCGAAAGCGACGGGCAGACAACCGCAGTCGAAGCGAGAGCAGTCGGTCGTCGAACAGAAGTGGTAGCGGCAACGACGAGGAGTAGTAGGCAGCGATCTAGGAAAACAGAAGTTGAAAGGAAGGCCGCAGCGAGTGAAAAGGCGAGGCGTATTGTATGTTCAGTACGTCGAGCCCTTGCACGATGCGAGGACGAAGCTGGGGGCCGTTTCCACCTTCTGGAAAGAGAATTGGCGGATGGTGCGAGCCAATCCAGATCTTGCCGAACTCGCCTCCGAGCCTGAATCCGTGAAATCCGAGTAATGGATTCCGTCTTGCCCTCGTCACGGGCCGAATGAAGGGCATCGGACATCGACGGTGGCGTCCGAGCCGAATCAGGGTGGTACCACGGAGTCTTCGAAGCCTCCGTCCCTGGGCCAAGGGATGGAGGCTTTTTGCATTTTGAGCGCCGAAAACGCCTCCCAGCGGCGTTCTCAGCCGAGAGCCTCCCAGCGGCGGTACGGAGAGCCGACTCGAGGCGAAGTAACTATCCGGTTTCATTTGATCGAAGCGAGCGGCTCAAGCGAAGCTCGGTATGTACCTCCTCGGTCGTCTCCCTCCTTGCGGCCTTGCTGGAAGACGTGTTGAGCGATCTCTCAGAACAGAAGGGGTGAAACATGACACGGATGATCAGAATTTTCGACACCACATTGCGTGACGGAGAGCAATCGCCCGGCGCGAGTATGAACGTGGAAGAAAAAGTGATGGTGGCGAAACAGCTGGCCAGGCTCGGCGTGGACATTATCGAAGCCGGATTCGCCTATAGTTCCCCGGGTGATTTCGAAGCGGTACGGCGCATTGCCCAAGAGGTGGAAGGGCCGACGATCTGCAGCCTCGCAAGGGCTCGCCCGGAGGATATCGACCGTGCCTGGGAAGCCCTCAAAGGTGCGCCGAAGGTTCGTATACACACCTTCCTTTCGACGTCGGACATCCATCTGAAGCATCAATTTCGCATGACGCGTGAAGAAGCCAAGAAGCGTGCCGTCGAAATGGTCCAGCGGGCGAGAGACTACGTGGAAGATGTCGAGTTTTCACCGATGGACGCGAGCCGCTCAGACCCCGCCTATCTGTACGAGGTGATCGAAGCCGTCATCGAGGCGGGCGCGGGAACGGTCAATATTCCCGACACGGTGGGGTATGCCATCCCTCAGGAATTCGGGAAGCTGATCAAAGGGATCCGGGAGCAGGTAGCCAATAGCCGCAAGGCGGTCATCTCAGTGCATTGTCACAACGATTTAGGGCTAGCCGTGGCCAATAGTCTTGCGGCCGTCATGGAAGGCGCCGGTCAGGTCGAGTGCACGATCAATGGGATCGGCGAGCGAGCCGGCAATACCTCGTTGGAGGAGATTGCGATGGGCCTGCGCACGCGAAAGGACCTCTATCAAGCCGATACCAACATACACACGGAAGAAATTTCCAAAACCAGTCGGCTGGTCAGCAAAATTACCGGCATGGTGGTGCAGCCGAACAAGGCGATCGTGGGAGCCAATGCGTTTGCCCATACGTCCGGGATCCATCAAGACGGACTGCTGAAGGACAAAACGACGTATGAGATCATGCGGCCTGAGTCGATCGGGTTGGTCGAGAGCAAGATGGTCATGGGCAAGCTTTCGGGACGCCATGCGTTCCGCCAGCGCCTCGAAGAATTGGGGTACAAGTTGACGGAGGAAGAAGTGAACCATGCCTTCGAGCGCTTTAAGAAGCTCGCCGATCATAAGAAGGAGATCTACGAGGAAGATCTAGAAGTGATCGTCTCCGAGGAATTATCCAGGATGGCCGATCGGATCACGCTGAAATCTTTCAGCGTGAGCAGCGGAACCGATCAGGTGCCGACGGCCACGGTTGAATTGGAAATCGACGGCAAGTCTCTCACGCAAAGGGGCACAGGCGATGGCCCCGTCGACGCCGTCTACCGCACAATTGCCGCCATCACTCAGACGAAAAGCAAACTGCTCATGTACGTCGTAAAGGCGATCACCGGCGGGACAGATGCGCAAGGCGAAGTATCCGTCAGAGTTCAGGAAGATGGGCGGACCGTGTCCGGCCATGGCGCGGATACTGATATCATTACCGCGTCGGCAAGGGCGTATCTGAACGCCTTGAACAAACTGGCGTATTTAGCTGTTAAACAGGCGCAGGGGGAGCAGAAGGTGAACTTGATTTGATGAAACCTCGCACGGTACAGTGCCCTCTTCACCAGGACTGATAACGGCGAAGGGGGCTGCTGTGTTCAAGGTCACGCCGGCTGATCGGCCCGAGTTTCTCGCCGGCGACCATACGCGGCTTCGCGAAGTCTTCCATCCGGCCAAGCATCCGCTGAAACTTGGATATAGCCTCGCACACGGGACTTTAGGGCCCGGCCAGCGTTCGAAGTGGCATGTATTGAATTCATCCGAAGTCTACTATTTCCTAAGCGGGCATGGACGGTTCATGATTGACGAGCAGGTCACGATCGTCGAGGCCGGTACCACCCTTTACGTACCGCCCGGCGGTAAACAATCGCTCGAGAATACAGGCACTGACACCATCGCGTTTCTCTGCGTCGTTGACCCCGCTTGGAAGACCGAAGACGAGCGAATATTGGAATGACACCTATCATAGAGTAGGTTCGTCGCATTGTGAGTGTAACGAAGCGGAAGCCAAGGGCGGAGGCAGCGTGAAAGCCAAAATCGCGGTACTGGCAGGCGACGGCGTGGGGCGGGAGATTGTTCCCGAAGCGGTCAAGGTGTTGAGGGCGGTCGGTGAACGATGCGGGCATCACTTTGAGTTCACGAACGGCGACATCGGCGGCCAGGCCATCGATAAAATTGGAGTGCCGCTGCCTCAAGAAACGCTGACGGTGTCCAAACAAAGCGACGCCGTCCTGCTAGGGGCAGTCGGGGGACCCAAGTGGGAAGGACTGGATTACAGTCTGAGGCCCGAGCGCGCGCTGTTGGGCATTCGCGAAGCGCTCGGCCTGTATGCCAATCTGCGGCCGGCCAAACTGTATCCCAACCTCGCCGATGCCTCCACGTTGAAAAAAGAGGTTGTGGAAGGCATTGATGTCCTCGTCGTCCGAGAATTGACCGGCGGGATTTATTTCGGCAAGCCGAAGGGGATTGAGAAGCTGTCGAATGGCAGCGAGCGAGGCGTCAATACCGAAGTCTATACGACAGAGGAAATCCGCCGGATCGCCATCGTCGCATTTGACGCCGCTCGAAAGCGCCGCAAGAAGCTGACCTCGGTAGACAAAGCCAATGTGCTGGAATCCTCCGAGCTCTGGCGTCGCGTCGTTGTGGACGTGCACAAAGACTATCCCGACGTCAGTCTGAGTCATATGTATGTTGACAATGCAGCCATGCAACTCGTGCGCAATCCCCGGCAATTCGATGTCATGCTCTGCAACAACATGTTCGGAGACATTCTCAGCGATGAAGCCGCGATGTTGACCGGCTCTATAGGCATGCTGCCGTCAGCCAGCCTGGGAGCGCAGGTCGGCCTCTTCGAGCCGATTCATGGCAGCGCGCCCGACATCGCAGGCAAGAATATCGCCAATCCGATTGCTACGATTGCATCGGC
>DASTJX010000151.1:0-3380 GCA_035716265.1 Nitrospira sp. | reverse complement strand
CGAAACGGAACGTCAAGCATTGCTCGATGCCATCCGTCGCGCCCAGCTTGTGTTGTCCGTGAACCGGCTGCCTCCGCCGTCAGTGGCTTCTGATCCTCCCGTTCCGTCCCTGGCAAATTTTCGGGCACGGCGCGAGGATGTGAAGGAGTCGTCCCGGACGCGTCGCCAAAGGCGGGAGTAGGGGGGCAGTCAGAGCAAGGCGGTTCTGAAGTCGTCGTGTGCGCCTACCGAATAGCGGGTCGACCAGAATAGTTTTCTCTCTTTATACAAACTGCCTTCGTGGTGAAAGCCTACTTTCTCAATCACATGACGGGAAGGAGCATTAGATCCGAACACCGTCACATAGGCCTGGCGGGCGCCTGCCAAGTCGCGGGCGTCATGCAGCAACCTGCAAAGCGCCTGGAAGTACAACCCTCTCCCCCTCGCTGACGGATGGGTAAAGTGATCGAAGAGGACGGATGTGTCAGGCGGAGGGAAATAGGCTTGCTGCACCCAGTCATCTTCTCCCCGTGTTTGGCGCTCGATGAGCCATCCATAGTGCAGCAATCGCCGCTCGTGCACGTACGTGTACAGATGAAATCCTTGCGTCCTTCGTTTGAGGGCCATTTTCCGATACACATCGGGCGACGGTTGGTATTTATCTGTGCGTTCGTAGTACTCAAGATCGTCAAAGCGATTCCTCTCAAAGATGGCGGGACGCGGAAGAGGTGGGGCATCTTCAAGCGGGTAAGCGTAGACCCGCAGTTCTCGTCGATACCACACGCGCCTCTTCATGGCGCCGGCCAGGAAAGCCAAGAGATGATAGGGAGACAGCACCAGGGCGGTGCTTGAAGAAGTGACCGATTGATGATTCATACGGCGTAGAGAGCGTGCTTAGGCGGCGCGCCCGGCCGATTTCTTATCACTCTCCGAGTCGGAGACCTTCTTCGGGTTCGCCACTTGAGCATCAGGGGCAGGAACAATCCGTCCGCCGAGCCTGTTGGCGTATACTTGCGTAAACTCTGCGCCATATAACAGGATTTGCGAAGAGTAGTAGACCCACACAAGAATGATGACGAGGGAGCCAGCCGCGCCATAGGCCGATGCCACGTCACTCTTCCCTAAGTAGAGCCCGATCGCAAATTTGCCGATGGTAAACAGGGCCGCTGTCAGCGCGGCGCCTACCCACACATCGTGCCAGGCTACCCGGGCATCGGGCAGCACCTTGAAGATTAACGCGAACAGGCCTGTGATGACGACGAAGGACAGAAGGAAATTGAGAGACTGAAGGACCGCTTCCGGCACAGGCAGGACACCGTTAAACCACTTTCCGAGGGCGGCCAATGCGCTGCTGAGCACTAGTGAGACGAGAAGCAAAAATCCTGTTCCCACGACAGCCACGAACGAAAGGAAACGATCCTTGATAAAGCCCCAGACCCCACGTCCCTCCCTGAGCTCAACGCCCCATACCGTATTGAGCGCATCTTGAAGTTGTCCGAACACACCGGAGGCGCCGAACAGCAAAGTGACCAATGCAACGGCGGTTGCAAATAAACCGGTGCTAGGCTGCTCGGCCCGTTGGATCATGTCTTTAATCGCCGCGGCGCTCTGCTCTCCCACGAGATTGGAGACTTGTCCCATAATCGCCGACTGCGCGGCGTCCTGGCCGAAGAACAAGCCGATGAGGGCAATGATCACGATGAGAAGCGGAACAATCGAAAAGATCGTGTAATACGCCAAAGCGGCCCCGAGGCGCGGCGCCCGGTCATGGCTCCAATCAGAAGCAGCCTCCTTAAGCAGGTGCCAGAACGCTCGGGGCTTGAATGCGTCATACCACCGGTTAGCCATACACACCTCCTCCGCGGCAGAAGTGCAAAACACGCGCCGAGATCACTACCTAAGTGGGCCACCAACGTGTCAATTCCGGTACCATTTTCCTGTTTTTCTTTGGCCCATGTTGTCCTGTGGTAAGCGCATCTGGACAAATTGTCCTGGCAGCGGCCTGAACGGCTTGAAGGACTGACGCGCCTGGCGATGCGAGAAGATCAGCCGCAGGAGCACACGCACTGGGATTTGGGCCACTGTCATCTTGAATGCCGATGACCAGGGACCTCGGTCCAAAGAAAAAGTACGTTCAAAATGGGTACGCTCCCGTTTTATTCCCAGCGGGGTAGAGGGCCGCATTCTTGCTTTTCCGGTCCAAGGGGGCGAGAATAAAAAACTTTTTGCCCCCACGGACACACGATGTCTGGTTCAACTCACACTGCCGGTGAAGCAGCCGCGTACCTAGCCGCCGTCGTCGATTCATCGCACGACGCGATTATTACGAAAAATCTGTCCGGCATCATCCAGACATGGAATAAGGCTGCCGAGCATATCTTTGGATATACGGAGCAGGAAGCAATCGGCCAGTCGATCCTGCTGATCATTCCGCCTGAGTTTCATCACGAAGAAGCCTCGATCCTTGAGCGTCTTCGCAAGGGCGATCGCATCGAGAATTTCGAAACCGTGCGGCGGCGAAAAGATGGCCGTCTTATTCATATCGATCTGACTGTGTCTCCTGTGCGCGACGGCAACGGGACCATCATCGGAGCCTCCAAAATCGCCCGCGACATTACCGAGCGTAAGCAGGCGAAGCAGGTCATCGCTGAAGCGCAGGTGCGGCTGGCCACGACCTTGGAAAGCATCGGAGATGCCGTGTTGGCCACCGACACCGAATCCCGAATCTCCTATCTCAATCCTGTGGCGGAGCGGCTGATGGGTTGTTCCATCGAAGAAATCATAGGGCAGCCGCTTGATAAGTTTTTCACCATAGTGAATGCAGAGACGCGGCAAGCGGTTCCCTCTCCTGTCGAGCGGGTCCTGCGCGAAGGGACGGTCGCCGGCTTGGCCAATCACACGGTCCTATTGCGGCGGGATGGAACAGAAGTTCCCATCGATGACATTGCGGCCCCTATCAAGGATGCAGATGGCCGGCTGCTCGGCGTGGTGCTCGTGTTCCGAGACGTGTCCGACCAATATAAGGCTGCCCGGCAGGCGGTTCTGCTCTCCTCGATCGTGGCTTCCTCAGACGACGCAATCGTGAGCAAAGACCTCACGGGCACGATCACGAGTTGGAACCGAGGCGCCGAGCGCATGTTCGGCTATACCTCCGAAGAAATGATCGGATCCTCCATTCTGCGGATTATCCCCACGGACCGTCATTCGGAAGAAGCCGCGATCGTGTCAAAGCTCCGGCGCGGCGAGCGTGTGGACCATTATGAAACGATCAGGTGCAAGAAAGATGGACGGCTTTTCGAGGTGTCGATCACGGTCTCGCCTTTGACCGATGACGACGGCAACGTCATCGGTGCCTCAAAAATCGCGCGCGATATCTCGGAACAGAAACGCACCCAACGGGC
>DASTJX010000150.1:0-8980 GCA_035716265.1 Nitrospira sp. | reverse complement strand
GTCGACATGCGTGATCTGGAGACAGTATGAGACAACCGACGCCGCAACCGATCCCCGACCGCAAGTGAGCGGTTGCCCAGCAGATCAATTTTGACGAGCCCCGCTTCCTCCGTCTGATCCTTTTCCCATTGAATGACCGGTAGGCCTTTTGCTGTGAACTCGACCGGCACGTATCGCCTAATTTCGTCCGGAACAATCACCAGGCCGCCGCAATGCATGGAGAGGTGGCGAAAATGATGCTGTGCACGAAGGGCTTGGGCGAGTATTTCGGGCCATGGCGCTTGGAGCCGCAGCGCCTGCGAGAGTCGGTTCACCCATTGCCCGTTGGTCGGCACCTCGTGAAATTGCAGGAGACCTGTTTGCCGTGTGATGCGTGAAGCTATCGCCGTGATTTCCGCGGCTGAGATCCCGTAGACTTTCGCCGTCTCGCGGATGGCGGCGCGGAAGCCCAGACTGTTCTGATTCGCCACCATGGCAGCCTGCCGATCGCCATAGCGCTGGAATACCCATGCCAAGATTTGATCCCGCTCGTCCCAGGGAAAATCGATGTCGATATCCGGTGGATCTTTCCGGCCGGGATTGAGAAACCGCTCAAAGAACAAATGGTGCTTGAGCGGGTCGACATGCGTGATCTGGAGACAGTATGAGACAACCGACGCCGCAACCGATCCCCGACCGCAAGTGCGCGGCGCCTGGCGGACGATTTCTTCCACCACAAGAAAATAATGGGCGAAACTTTTTTGCCGGATGACGGCCAATTCCTTTTCGATTCGTTTGCGGACGTCGCTCGATAGGCGGCCATACCGTGCCAGAGCCCCCGTATAAGTTTTCGCTTTGAGCACGGCGAAGGCATCGTCATCGGTCAGCCGGCGAAAGGCCGGGAAGATCGTGTCGCCAAAACGCCAATCGCTATGGCAGGCTTCCGCGATGCGAATCGTATTCTCCAGCGCATCAGGAACGTGAGGAAACTGAGAAGCCATGAGGGTGCCGGGCATCAGCCATTGGGTTGGTGCGCAACACTCTTGTGTCGGCAGCCGTGAGAGCGTCGTGTTCGTGGCGATTGCCCGCAAGAGGCGATGCGTCGCAAACTCATGCGCGCGTGAAAAGTACGCCCGATTGGTGGCGACGGAGGGAAGGTTTGTACGACGACTGAACCACACGGTGCGATGCATGGCCGGTCCCGGGGTCAATTCGACATACAGATCCTGTCGCGATTCCGACGCCCAGGTTCGAAGGGCGACTTCGTCATCAGTAGCCACAATCAGGCCGTCACGATAACGCGCTACGGCTTGGATACAATCGAACGAGGGATCGCAATGTCGTTCGGACAGGAGACGGCAAAGTGACGCATAACCGGCCGGCGTTTTGACCAGTAGGACCGCCCGATGGTTGTCGGCCGTCAACTCTGCGCCGAGACTGGGCCGAAGCCCCTGCTGCTTCGCTTCCTCGATAAACCGGATGGCGCCGTACAATCCGTTGGTATCCGTGAGGGCCATGGCAGGGAATCCGTGCTGGCGCGCCGAGCGGCAGAGTGCCGCCAGCGACGACACCCCGCGCATCGGCGAATACTCGGAATGGACATGCAGGTGGAGGAAAGGGGGGATCATCGCAGGGTTTTTCCCCAGGACAGGGACTGCTCGCCGAATTTCGCGCGAATCGCATCGAGTGCTCTGGACAGCCGATGGGACGCCGGCGGGGTCGAGGTCCACTCATCAAAGAGCGACAGTTGCTCGGCCGGCGACTCCAGCCTTCCCGCCTGCAACGTCAGTCGTGTGAGGCGCACTCGCCGGCGCATACACCGGTAAAACAGGCGCGTAAGCACCGGCTGAAGATCGGCCTCCCAATACGTGCCATGCGCCAATCGTTCCTGCGCGTCTCGCTCAACGTGATCGCTATGGCGTATAGAGAGACGGAGAAAGCGACACATCCGCTGTTGGTGGCGAAGGATGGCGCAAATCCGTTCCAGCAAACCGTACAGCCGTCCAAGGAGGAGGTGATCGTCCACTTCATCGGGATCGAGAGAGATGGTCCATTCGATCATCGGCTGTGCGGCAGGAGGGCGGACCGGCGATGGGTCAACTCCCAAGGCCCAGTCATGCAGCAGAGCGGCGGAGGTGCCGAACGCGGCTTCGAGCTGCGGCAGCGAGACCGAGGCGATCGCGCCCAGCGTGCGAAGATTTAAATCTTCAAGCCGTTGCACGAGTTTTGACGCGCGGGTTCGAGGGAGGCCGGGAAGCCACATGGACGGCAAGGGAGCGAGAAACGGCTGTTCGGATCCGGGATGAATCCATAAGACTTGAGGCGGTCGGTGCAGTGTCGTCGCAGCCAGCTGTGAGACGAGCTTGTTTCCAGCCAACCCGATCACGCTGTGCCATCGGAGGTGTCGAGTTAATTCACGCCCGATGCGCGTGGCGATATCGATAGGCGCACCCAAAAGTCGGGTCGTGCCGGTCAAGTCGAGAAACAGCGAGCCGGGCCGGATTGATTCCCATACCGGGGCAAAGGACAGGACACGCTGTTGCAGCTCGCGGTGCGCGGCCTGCGCGTGCGAGAAATCTGGAGGGACCAATCGCAGGTCGGGACAAAGCAGGCGTGCCAATTCGACGGACATGCCCGGTTGAAGTCCTTGAGACGAGGCTTCAGCTGAAACTTCTCGAATCAAGGCACGCGGTGTATGGACTGGTGCCAGGGCCACCGGCTTGTTCCGCAACGCCGTGTTTTGGGCCCGGGCGAGCGCAATCCCAAACGAAGGAATGTCTAAGCATACGATCTGCCGGTCCATCATCCCAAAGCTACACGGTGTAGCCAATGGTTACAAACGGATGGAACAAAAGTCAACCGGGAGAAGACTTATTTGCACCCGCATAACCGGCTGTGTTAGTTTCTGCGCTTTGCGCCGGCTTAAGGCCGCGTACCCACACCTCGCTCCGGACGCGTTCCGGGGCCTTTGTCCAGGAGGGAATCTGCATGGAGCTCTACGAGTCTCTATTCATTATTCGTCCGTCCGTCTCCGATGAGGAGACCAACACGCTTATCGAAAAGATGAAGGGTGTCGCCGATCGGACCGGCGCGCAGTTCATCAAGTCTGAGAATTGGGGCCGAAAGAAGCTCGCCTACGAAGTCCGGCGGGAGCGGAAGGGCACGTACGCTTACTTTTACTTCAAGGCGCCGAACAATACGGTCGGCGAATTGGAGCATGCCTATCGGTTAGAGGACAACATCATCAAGTTCCTCACCGTCCATCTCGAAAAGGAACTGGTGCCCCGCCGAGCCGCGGAAACACCGTCCGAGGAGTTGACCGGTGGCCGGGTTTAACAAAGTTATTCTCATCGGGAATCTGACCCGCAACCCCGAATTGCGGTATACGCCGAACGGCACGCCGGTCGCCGCATTGGGTTTGGCAGTGAGCCGGCGTTATAAGCAGGGTGACGACCTGAAGGAAGAAGTCTGTTTTGTAGACATCGTCGTGTTCGGGAAGCAGGCCGAACACTGCGGACAGTACCTCAGCAAAGGGAACGGAATCATCGTGGATGGCCGATTGCAGCAACGGCGTTGGGAAACGGAGGACGGCCAGAAGCGCAGCAAGCATGAAGTGGTCGCCCAGACGGTCACATTTCTACCCAAACGCGCCGACGGTGGCGGCGGTGGCGGCCAGCATGCTGGAGGCGAGTCCGGCATGCATGAAGAGTCCAACTATGAGTACGAAGAACCGCAAGGATGAGGGATAACATGGAACGTGAACGCGGCGGCAGTAGCGGAGGGCGAGGCGATGGAGGCGGGGGCGGGCGGTTTTTTCAACGGCGCCGGCCGTGCCGCTTTTGTATCGAAAAGGGCTCAATAGATTTCAAGGATGTCGGCCTGCTGAGGAATTTTTTGACGGAGCGAGGGCGCATCGTTCCCCGCCGGATCTCCGGCAACTGTTTGGGACATCAGCGCGAGCTGACGACCGCCGTCAAGCGGGCTCGGCATATTGCGCTGATCAGTTTTGCCGAAGAGCGGTAAGAGACGGCCTTGGGAATGGACATTCAAGCAGGTATGACGATGGGAGTGCTGACACCACTGGTAGCCGATATTTCGACAGAAGGGCTGTCATTGGTCGGCGAAGCGACGGCTGAGGAACTCGAGCTGACGGCGGCCGATGCGACACTTCGGGGTCCGGTGTCCGTGAGTCTGGACCTGATGCAGGCTGACGACATGATTGCGGTGACCGGCGTGCTGGAAGGGACAGCGGTACGACAATGTGTTCGATGCCTGAAGGAATATGACGATCCCTTGGCATTTTCCGTCCATGCGGCATTCGCTCGTGAGGGCAAGGTGTCTAAACCCGTCGTGCGTCCATTGAAGGGCGCCGAGCCCGGCAAGGGCCGGCCGACGCCGGGCAAGCCGGAAGCGGATGCAGAGCCGGAAGACGAAGGAGATGATCGCTATTTCTATCAGGGCGATCACATTGAACTGGCGCCCATGTTGCGGGAACACATTATTTTAGCTTCTCCGATGCAGCCGCTCTGCCGGGACAATTGCCGCGGGCTGTGCGCGCGATGCGGGAAAGATTTGAACGAGGGGCCTTGCCAGTGTCCGACTGAAGCGCCACCGTCGGCAATCCGGGTGATTCGAAGCACAAAAAACTGATCAGTTGGTCTCAGCGAAGGGAACGCCGCTGGAGACCGGTTGCTGGAGGAAAGACGATGCCCAATCCCAAACATAAGCATTCGAGAGCCAGACGAGACAAGCGCCGGACACAGAAACTGCGCGTTACGCCTCCCGGTATGTCCGTATGCCCGCAGTGTCACGAACTCAAGCTGCCTCATTACACCTGCTTGAACTGCGGGACCTACAAGGGTAAGGCCGTCATCCAGGTCGAAGAAGTGTAGGGCTAGACGTAAGCTTCCGGCGAAAACACCACATGTACTGCGACTGGCTATGGAAGGACGCTGCTCGTCTAGCTTGAGCCGTGATGCGCGTCCGGTGTGTGTTGCCGCAAGGATTACGCGTTCCCAATCGGTTGCGTCGTTGGGCACACTGCTCTACACTCCCTCCGTACTCGAACTCTTCAGTAGTGTTTTCATAAGGGTAAGCGGCCGTCATGACCACATCTTCGCGCATGAAGATCGCGCTTGATGCCATGGGTGGAGACCATGGTCCTCTCCCCTGTATCGAGGGCGCGCTTCAAGCCGCCCAAGAACTGAACGTCGACGTCATTCTCGTCGGTGACGAAAAGGTGCTTTCAGATGGCTGTCACCGGCTTGGTTGCACCGATGGCCGTTTGTCCATCAAGCATGCACCGCAGGTTGTAGAGATGCATGAATCTCCGGCAGCGGTGGCGCGCAAGAAGCGGGAGTCGTCCATCTGGATCGCCACAGAGCTGGTGAAGAGCGGTGAAGCACAGGCGGTGGTGAGCCCTGGGAATACGGGTGCCAGCATGGTGGCATCGTTTTTTGTTCTGGGGTTGACTAAAGGCGTTGAGCGGCCTGCCATCGCGACAAGTCTGCCGACATTGACCGGAGAAGCGATCATGTTGGACGTCGGCGCCAACGTCGATTGCACCGCGCAGCATCTCATTCAATTTGCGATTATGGGGAACGAATATGGACAGCATCTTTTTAAGAAGCCCAATCCACGGATCGGGCTGTTGAGCATCGGCGAAGAGGACAGTAAAGGCAACGAAGTGACGAAAGAAGCGTTCAAACTGTTGCGGAACAGCTCATTGAATTTCATAGGCAACGTCGAAGGTCGTGACGTCTACAGCGGCAATGCGGACATTGTCGTCTGCGATGGCTTCATCGGGAACGTTGCCCTGAAGATTTCAGAAGGAGTCGCCGATACCATCAAGAAATTGCTCTTCAAGGAAATAGCAGGGTCTTTTTTCGGACGGTTAGCGTATCCGTTGATCGCCACCCCTCTAGCGAAACTGAAACGCCGGATCGATTACGCCGAGTTCGGCGGCGCCCCGCTACTCGGGGTGAATGGGATTACCATCATTTGTCATGGGCGTTCGTCAGCCAAGGCGATTAAGAACGCCATCCGTCGCGCAAAGGGTCTCGCCGAAAGCCATGTTGACCAATTGATTCAACGGGACATCGAGGAAAGCCGTTCCCGGAGCCTGCCGGTAGAGGAGCCATCAGCATGAGGGCGCACATCACAGGAACCGGGTCCTATGTGCCCTCAAAAGTCCTCTCCAATGCCGACCTGGAGAATATGGTGGCAACGTCGGATCAATGGATCACGGAGCGTACAGGCATTCGGGCCCGTTCTGTGTGCGGTCCGGGAGAAGCTTGCTCGGATTTGGGTGTCAAGGCAGCGCAGCGCGCGCTCGAGGCCGCCAAGATCAGCGCGTCCGATCTCGACATGATTTTGCTGGCGACCTGTACCGGCGATTATCCGCTTCCGGCCACCGCCTGTTTAATTCAACAACAATTGGGCGCCAAGCGAGCCGCAGCCTGCGATCTCTCCGCGGCGTGTTGCGGTTTTGTGTACGCTCTGTCGATTGCGGACGCCTACGTTCGGACCGGCATGCGCCATGTCTTGGTGATTGGATCGGAAGTCATGTCGGCAATTACCGACTGGACCGATCGGAACACCTGCGTTCTCTTCGGGGACGGCGCAGGCGCGGCGGTGGTCAGCGCCATTGAAGGGGACCACGGCATCCTCTCGACACATTTACGATCCGATGGTGCACTCTGGGAATTGATCGCCGTGCCGGGCGGCGGTTCACGATTGCCGCCCTGCGAGAAGGTCCTCGCAGAGAAGCTCAACTGCATTAAGATGAAGGGCAATGAGACCTTCAAGGTCGCCGTGCGTACGTTGGAGGAAATCGCGCGAGAGACGTTGGCCGTCAACGGCATGACCGTTGCGGATCTGGATCTCTATGTCCCTCACCAGGCCAATCTGCGGATCCTTAAGGCGGTGGCAGACCGGTTGGGTTTGCCGCTTGAGAAGGTTATGCTGAACCTCGATCGCTACGGCAACACGTCCGCCGCATCCATACCCATCGCCCTTGACGAGGCCATACGACAGGGCCGGATCACCAAGGGCTCACTCGTGATGCTGGGCGCCTTTGGGGCCGGGTTGACATGGGCTTCAGCGCTGATCCGATGGTAAATGTGTAACCTCAACCCACGTTGGCTGTCCGCAGAACAGCTCGATCCGCTGTGTGACGGTCGTCTCCGGGAACTTTTTGCCGTTGACTTTACAGCGTATTTCGAAGATATCTAACCGCTTATGAATTCAGCAGTCGGCTACCTATTTCCAGGCCAAGGTTCCCAGTCGGTAGGAATGGGAAAAGCACTTTTCGAGGCGCATCCCGAGCTCAAGCAGGTCTATGCCGAAGCCACGGATGTACTTGGATACGATATCGCCGACCTGTGCTTCAATGGGCCTGCAGAAACCTTGAACCTGACCGAGCACACTCAGCCGGCGTTGCTCGTCAGCAGCGTGGCCGCGCTTCGGGTGTTGGCGCCGCTAGGCATCACACCGCTGGCTGTGGCCGGCCATAGCCTCGGGGAATACACGGCGCTCGTGGCAGCGGGGGGCCTGACGTATCGCGACGCCGTCGGCATTGTGCAAAAGCGAGGACGATATATGGCCGAAGCGGTGCCTGCCGGTACCGGCTTAGTGGCTGCGCTCATTGGCATGGCCACCGATGCGGTCACGGAAGCCTGCCGGGAAGCCGCGTCCGTGGGAATCGTTCAAGCGGCGAACTTCAACTGTCCTGGTCAGGTGGTCATTGCCGGAGAAAAGGCCGCGGTGGAACGCGCGATCGAGCTCGCCAAAAGCAAGGGATGCAAGAAGGCAGTGCTGTTGCCTGTGAGCGTTCCCGTTCACACACCGCTGATGCAGAAGGCTGCCGATCGGTTGTCGAAAGAGCTTATGGCGATGACCTGGTCCGACTTGCGCATGCCATTGATCAATAATGCGGAAGCCAGGCCCATTGTGAAAGCCGGCGATATACCGGCATCCTTGGTGCGGCAATTGCCTTCCTCCGTGCTGTGGGAAGACTCGGTGATGCACATGGCGAGCATGGGCATCAAGACCTTCGTCGAAGTGGGGCCGGGCACCGTCCTCACTGGACTGGTGCGAAGAATCGTGCCTGACGCCGTCACCCTGAATGTCAATGACCCCAAATCGCTGGCGGCTACGCGCACGGCATTGCGACTTTAGAACAAGGAGCAGCAGGCATGTCACTACAGGGTCGTGTCGCAATCGTCACCGGAGCGGCACAGGGCATCGGTCGGGCCATAGCGGAGACGCTGGCAGAGGCGGGAGCGGACGTCGTCGTCGCCGATCTCGATCCGGTGCGCTCACAGGATGCGGTTGCCGCAATCGAGAAGATCGGCAGAAAAGCGCTCAACGTCAAAGTGAACGTGGCCGACTCTCATGACACCAAGACCATGGCCGACCAGGTGCTAAAGCAGTGGGGGAAAATCGACATACTGGTAAACAATGCGGGCATTACCCGTGATGGGCTGCTACTGCGGATGAAGGAAGAAGATTGGAATCTGGTGCTTCAGGTCAATTTAAACGGCACCTTTCACTGCACCAAAGCGGTCTTGCAGCCCATGACCAAACAGCGCTATGGTCGAATAGTGAATATTGCTTCGATCGTCGGCGCGATGGGGAACGTGGGACAGGCAAATTACGCGGCATCCAAGGCGGCCGTCATCGGCTTTACAAAGACGGCGGCGCGTGAATACGCCAGCCGGAACGTCACGGTCAATGCGGTGGCTCCAGGGTTCATCGACACGGCGATGACGCAGGGCTTGTCTCCTGAAGTCAAGGAGGCGCTGCAAAAGCAAATTCCTCTTGCCCGCCTCGGCACGCCGGCGGACATTGCGAACGCCGTGCGCTTTCTCGTCTCTGAGGATGCGGCCTATATTACGGGGCATGTGCTGCATGTGAACGGCGGCATGCTCATGTCTTAATAGACCTTCGCCGCTTGAGCTTGGATGACAGACCACATAACTGCGGACAATGTCCCGCGGCG
>DASTJX010000149.1:0-4346 GCA_035716265.1 Nitrospira sp. | reverse complement strand
GGCCGATCTGCGCGTGCGCTTTGAGCGCATATGTCCGGTCTTCCGCCGCCGGTTCAAATTCTTGAATGGCCTGTTTGAACAACCCTGCTTTTCTCAGCGCCACTCCCCGTTCATATTTTTCGGCGGCATCTACCCTGGCTTGCATGAGTCCCTACGCATGCTGACGCGTGAAAATTGCGCCCTCTATTCCGGATTTGAGCAAAAGACGGACCACAACAGGCGAACTCATCTGTCTTTATAGGTCAAAGGGTTAGGGAGCAGCCACAAAGGATGGGCGGTTGTCGAGCCACTTTCTGTAATCAGACGCGCATAAATGCCCGAGATGTGCAGCCCGAGAATTACAAGCGGACTTCTCGTAAGGCACCGCGATTGGCTTGGTACCACTGAATCGTCTTCTTCAGGCCCTGACGAAGTGAATGCGCGGCCTGAAAGCCGATGGTCTGCTTGATGCGGCTGACATCCAAGCAGCGGCGGGGCTGTCCGTTCGGCTTGGTGTGGTCCCACACGATCCGTCCCTGAAAGCCGAGTTCAGCCGCGATGATGTCCGCAAGATCCTTGATCGAGATTTCCTCACCTGTTCCAAGGTTCAACGGCTGTGAGTCATTATATTGCTCGGCCGCCAGGAGAATGCCTTTCGCCGCATCTTCGACGTATAAGAACTCTCTCGTCGGGGTGCCGTCTCCCCAAAGCACGATCTCGGATTTCCCGTTGTGCCGGGCCTCCGCACACTTTCTGATGAGTGCTGGAATGACGTGTGAAGTTTCGAGATCAAAATTATCACGAGGCCCGTATAGATTGACCGGAAACAGCACGATTGAGTTGACCCCGTACTGTTGCCGATAGGCTTGCGATTGGACGAGCATCATTTTTTTTGCGAGGCCGTAGGGAGCGTTGGTCTCCTCGGGATATCCGGCCCACAGATCGTCTTCTTTGAACGGAATGGGAGCATATTTGGGGTAGGCGCAGATCGTTCCGATGGCGACAAATTTCTTCAGGCCACGTTGACGGCCGACTTCGATAAGCTGACTCCCCATCATGAGGTTGTCGTAGAAAAACCGTCCAGGATTCGCCTGATTCGCTCCGATTCCGCCAACCCGGGCAGCGAGATGGATTACCACGTCGGGATTGGCATCCGCATAGAGACGGCGCACGGCGTCCATCTCCACGAGGTCATAGTCCCGGCTGCTCGGGACCACGACTGCGCGGCAGTCTTTTGCCCGGAGTTGCTCGACCACAAAAGAGCCCAGGAACCCCGCCCCGCCGGTCACTACGACGCACTTGTCCGACCAGAATGGCGCCACGGTCACTTCACTCTTATTCCGTCAAGTCGTTCCCGCTCTGCGGCCAGATCCGCGTCGACCATCCTCGTGATCAATTCATGGAACCCGACCTTCGGAGTCCAGCCGAGCTGCCGCTTGGCTTTGCTGGCATCCCCGATCAACAGATCCACTTCGGTAGGACGATAGTACTTCTCGTCGATTTTGACGTGTTTCTTCCAATCCAGCTGAAGCCGGTCAAATGCGAGTGCAAGCATTTCGCGTACACTGTGCGTCTCACCGGTCGCGATGACGTAGTCATCGGGACGTTCAGCTTGAAGCATTAGCCACATCGCCTCGATGTAGTCTCCGGCGTATCCCCAGTCCCGTTTCGCATCGAGATTGCCGAGGTAGAGGTCCTGCTGAATACCCAGCTTGATGCGCGCGGCCGCCTTGGTAATTTTTCTAGTGACGAAGGTTTCGCCTCGTCTCGGCGATTCATGATTGAATAAAATGCCGTTGCACGCGAAGAGATTGTAGGCTTCACGGTAGTTGACCGTGATCCAATAGGCGTACACCTTCGCGGCGCCGTAAGGACTGCGCGGGTAAAACGGCGTGGTTTCGCGTTGGGGCACCTCGAGCACTTTCCCGAACATTTCGCTGGAGGACGCTTGATAGAACTTGGGTTTGAGCCCGGATTCTCGAATGGCTTCCAGAAGGCGGATCGTACCCAGGCCAGTAATCTCTCCCGTATATTCCGGAATGTCGAAACTGACTCGAACGTGACTCTGCGCGCCGAGATTGTAAATTTCATCCGGTTGAACGGTTCTCAGTATGCGGTTAAGCGAACTGGCATCGTTCAGGTCGCCGTACACTAAATGCAGACGACGTTGCGGAACGTGTGGGTCTTCGTAGATGGGATCGATGCGGCCGGTATTGAACGAACTCGAGCGTCGGATAATGCCGTACACCTCGTATCCTTTTTTGAGGAGGAATTCAGAAAGGTATGACCCGTCCTGGCCGGTTATGCCTGTAATCAGCGCTTTTTTCACGAGCAATCTCCCTTCGTTGAGAAATTATGGATCGAACCGTATGGATTGTCCACTGAGTCAGTCATCTGATGCGGGCTCCGGCAGACGAACTGGTGAAGGGCATTCTTGCTGACGTGCTCGCCCAAGCCAACCGTGATCAAAACCTGGCCTTCTATTGCGCCTCCTCACGAGTCACATTACAATAGCCGACAATATCCTCGGAGCCTTTGCACGTTCCAATGATCACCTCTCGTCGAGTGCTCATACTGATCTTTATCCTCGGCGTGACGTTCTTGATCGCTCACACAATCAACGCCGTCATTGCGGAGGCGCTGTATGTTCCGTCCGGCGTGGCACTGCCGCGAGCCGCCGAACAGGACACCACCGCCTCTCGTTCCCCTGCTGCGCTCGCCGAACAGGTGCGAGTGAGTGGTCTGTTTCCCCTTCCGGCTGACCCGGTGGCCGCGGTGGGAGGGACGATAGCGGCCGGACCAGCCGGAGTATCCATGCGTCCGACCTTAAACCTTGCGTCCAAGATCAAGGTGCTTGGCGTCGTGGTTGGGGACCGTAGTGGGGTATCGGCGGTCATTGAAGACCTTGGCAGCAAGCGCCAGTTGTTTCTCCGTCTCCATGACGAGATTCCGGACATCGGCGAGCTCAGTGAGATCCGGCGAAACGGCATCGTCGTTCGGCAAGGCAATCAGCAGGAATTTCTGGAATTGTCGACCGGACAGGAGAAACCTCCAATGCCTCAGGCCGTGTCGACCGGACCGGCCACGGCTGGCGGAGGAAGTCAGATCAAGAAAGTCCTGGACCGGCGGGAAGTGGAACAGGCGTTGAATGATCTCCCCAAGCTGTTGTCTCAAGCCAGGGCCGTTCCGGTGCTTTCGAATGGGACGATGACCGGATTTCGCTTGGACTACATCGCCCCCTCCAGCTTTTACGAAAAGATCGGCTTGCACTATGGTGATGTGCTCAAGCAGGTCAATGGCGTAGAAATCAAAGACCCCGGCACCATGCTCTCGTTATTCCAACAACTTCGCAACGAAAAATCCGTCAAGCTCGACGTCTTACGGAACAATCAGCGTACGACGATGCTGTTCGAGATACGCTAAGTCAGCCGGGCTGACATCCTTCCGGACTCCACTCGTGTTCACTGGGTAACCTCCTGGTTCGGCTGCCAGTCAGCCAGCAGCTTGTCAGAGCTGGTCGGAGAGGAGTAATTTAGTTCTTTCGAAGGCTTAGGTCGGTTCAGGCAAATTTACAGGGGTAGGAGATCCCCTAGCGAAGAGAGAGGGCGACATACTCTTGGCGAAAGGCACCACTCAGACGAGACCGTTACTCGGGGCCATTCTGGAGCAAAAGTTCGGTTTATCCGAAGCCAAGCTCCTGGAGGCGCTGAACATTCAGCAGACCAAGGGGGGACGTCTGGGAGAGGCCCTCATTAAGATCAGAGCGATTGAAGAAGATCTGCTGCTGCAAGCGCTGGCGATCCAGTTCGAAATGACCTGGCTTTCCCACCTCGACGTCAAGCAAGTCGATTACGAACTCATCAAGAAAGTGCCGATTCATTTTGCACGCCGCTATCGGGTGTTGCCTCTCAAGGCGGATGACGGAGTTATCGTCGTCGCGACCATCGATCCCTTGGAGACTGCCGCTCTGGATGATTTGCGGCTTCTCCTGGGAATGCCGGTCAAGCCCGTGCTCACTGGGGCCATGTCGTTGATGGCCTGTCTCAATCGCGCGTACGACGAAGCCGCGAGTCCGACCGGGGCGGAACAGGTCATGGAGGACATTGCAGCCAGCGAAAATCTCTACAAAATCGCACATGAGCTGGACGAACCCCAGGACCTGCTCGACGCGACGGACGAAGCGCCGATCATTCGGTTGGTGAACTCGGTGTTGTTCCAGGCGGTCCGGCAGCGGGCCAGCGACATCCATTTCGAATCGTTTGAACGCGGGCTCGTCGTTCGCTATCGCATCGACGGCGTGCTCTATCCCATTCTCACGCCGCCGAAGCATCTGCAGTCGAGCATCATCGCGCGTCTGAAAATCATGG
>DASTJX010000148.1:0-8840 GCA_035716265.1 Nitrospira sp. | reverse complement strand
AGCGTACTGCAATGAGCGTCCTATGGATGGGCCTGCTGCTCACGGGTCTATGGGTGAACTCCGCCGATGCCGTCGAGTGGAAAATGCAAGACGGCGGCATTGAACCAGGGAAGGTTGTCCTGGGTATGAGAGCAGGATTTGCGCCGGTTACCCAATCCATTACCCGTAACACCTCGACAGACGTAGGTTCCCTGGTGAATTTCCAGGCGATGTACAGCCTCAACAACTGGCTCCTTGTCGGCATGATGGTGGAATGGGAACGTCACAGCGTGAGCGTCGAGCGGCCGGAGTTTGATCTGGGGCACCAAGATACCGTATCGGTATTGCCCACTGTCGAATTGCGCCCAGTTCGGTTCGGGCCCATCAGCCCCTACGTGAATATGAGCTTTGGCGTCAACGTCAACAGTTTCGGTGAGGACAGCTCCATCGCTGGCAACCGCATTTCACCGAGTAATAACTTTGCCTGGCGCCTGGGATGGGGAGCCGACTGGATGATCACGAAACAGTTAGCGTTGAACGGAGAAATGGCCTACAAGCGCAATGACGGACACGCAACCGTTACCGGTCCCGGCCCTGTTGGTGGTGGCCGCGTCGATGATTGGAATGCATCTTCGTTCGGATTCTTGTTCGGCGTAAAAATGTTCTTCTGATGATCCCTGAGTCTGCGCAGAGTCGGCTTTACGCAACTCTGCGCAGGTCGCAAGAGAAAAGAACCTGAGCAGCTATTCCTGCCTGGCTTGCTTCGAGCGGCTCCAGACCATTCCCGTCTGCTCCTTGGAACTAAAGCCGAGTTTTTCGTAGAACGCCGGACGACGCGTGCATAGCCAAAACAGCTCGACGCGTTTGAGCCGAGGATGATTGAGAATGCGCTGGACGATGTCTGAGCCGATACCTTGTTTTTGGTACGCCTTGTCTACGATAACGTCCCAGATCGTGGCTCGATAGACAAAATCCGTCAGCACGCGGCCGAACCCCACGAGTTGATCGCCATCCCAGGCGCACAACGCGATGTCGGTATGCCGCAGCATATCCTTGGCATCGTCCAGCGTGCGATTTTTTGCCCAGGGGGCCTGATGAAAAAGCCGCAACAGCTGTGACGCTTCAAGTTCTTTTTTCTCGGAGAATGTAACGGCGGTCTTGAGGGAGGCGGGCATCTTGTACTAAAGTATGCTCCAAGTGAAGGTGAGCGACCGGCAGATGTTCAAAAAGCCACTCCAACAAGGCCGCAGCGAGCGAGATGACGAGGCATACTTTGTCTCGTACGTGGAGCACTCGAGCGATGCGGGAACGAAGCTGGATGGCTTTTTCAACACTCTGCTCGTCTAGTGTACGAGGAACGCGATGGCAACGCAAGTCCGCAGCTGCCCCAAGTGCTTCCAACTCATGTGGCTTACGCACAACGAGTACGAGCTGCTTGACCAAGAAACCATTCGAGCAAAGTGCCCGCATTGTGGATCGAGCGTTCGATTTAAATTGGTATCAGAAGGCGCAAATGCCACTGGCCCGAAGATGGGCCACTGATCGGAGCATCGTGCGACAGTCGTACGGTCCTCTGACGAGGACGGCTCAGGACGCAATGCCGATACGGCAGTTTACAAGCCCCTTCCTGCACCATCCAATTCAGGCTTGTTCCCCGGCAAGATCTTGTGAAGGCCTGCGCGATACTCAGTGATGCGCTTTTCGTCGTTCTGCTCGAAAACGATCTCTCCGTCCCTCTGCATCCGGTCCAGGTGGTCGAGAACCGCAAGTAAGGGCTGGACGGACCCCAGAAGCTTTCCGACTTCAAAGGCTTCCAATGATTCAACGAATGCGTCGTTCAGCCCTTTATACGCCGTTCCGGCACTTTGGTTGCGGAATCGGGAGACGATCACCCCATAGTCATCAACCGCTTCGGGCTTGGGCTTGATGCCAGTTGGAACGACGGTCAAATGCACGATGGCGGGCAATTTCGCCGCATAGGTCTTCAGCTGGGACGTAAGTCCGCCGATCGCATCAAGGACATGGCCTGTCTCCATACCATCGTCCTAATCGAGTCTCTGCACGTCTGTCAAGGTTCTCGCTGGCTTGAGATCGAGACGTTCTTCCATCTGCAGCATAAGGAGTTCCATGTCGGGCGGGCAAGGTCGTTCGTACTGCTGGAGCTCGCCGGTCGACGGGTGACGAAACCCCAATGTTCTGGCATGAAGCATCACGCGAGGTACCTCCAATTCGTTCACACAGCACACTTTTCGGCCTCCGTAGGTCGGGTCGCCGAGAATGGGATGACCGAGCGAGGCCAGGTGTACACGCAATTGATGCGTCCGTCCCGTTTGAGGATACAACAGCAGATGCGCAGCGGTCTTGCCAAAGCGCCGGCTCACCGTGTAACCGGTGATCGCGTCCTTGGGCCGGCTCGTGCGAGAGGAAAACTTTTTGCGCTCTTTGGAATCACGTCCGATCGCCAGCTCAATGAGACCATGTCCCTTCCTGGGAATCGCCCAGACCAACGCTTCGTAGATGCGAGTGATGGTATGTTGCTTGAATTGGCTGCAAAGATGCCGGTGCGCCTGATCAGTTTTAGCAATGACCATCACGCCGGACGTGTCCTTGTCCAGTCGATGAACGAGACCCGGCCGTTCCTTTCCGCCGACTGCGGACATCGTGCCGCCTGAAGTCTGGAAATAGTGAAGAAGGGCATTGACCAGTGTGCCCGTCCAGTTGCCTGGCGCCGGATGCACAACGATTCCAGCGGGTTTGTTAAGGACCAGAACCTGTTCATCCTCGAAGAGGACTTCAAGCGGAATGGGTTCACCCTGCAATTGGAGCGGTTCCGGTTTCGGGACGTCCATCGTGATCTTATCGCCGGGCTTGATCTTTTGGCTGGGTCTCACGACCTGATCGTTGAGGCGTATCCGTCCGAACTCGATGAGGCGTTGCAAGGCGGACCGGGACATGTCTCGCTCACGATTGACGAGAAAGACGTCCAGCCGCTTCGGCTGTTCACCGGCTGTCACGACAAATTCGGTAATCATGTGTGGGGCACACGCTACTAAAGTGCCATCGTCAATTGCAATCAGCCCGTTTGCCTCACGCTCGCCGCAGGACTATGCTACAGAGAACAGCCGTCTTGAACCTGAAAGGAGATGTGGATCATGAGATGGGTACTGGCCTTGGGCACGATGATGCTGACTGCCGGCTGTTTCCTGGCCGCTTCCAAGGCGGCCGATCAGCCGGGCATTGCCCCCGAAACCGTTGCCGACTATCTGCATTCGATCATTGAAGCTGACCGAACCTTTTATTCTATTCATGTCGTCGAACGCCTGCAGAAAGGAGGGGGGACACAAGCGGCTGAAGATTGGCGGGCGAAGAAAAATGTGCTTCCGCTTCCCGCCCAATTCCTGCTTGAGGCAAGCGAACTCGCAGCCAAGACAGGTTCGAAAGTCCGATATCGGCTGATCAGCCTTTGGCCGATAAACCCAAGGAATGCACCGGACGGCCCATTGGAAAGACAAGGTCTCGAGGCTTTACGGGAGCATCCGGAACGGTCGGTAACGGGAACCGTCAAGCACGGCGACACAACCTATTTTCAAGCGATGTATGCAGATCGTGCAGTGAGCAAAACCTGTATCGCCTGTCATAACGGGCATCGAAAGAGTCCCAAGAAAAACTTCGCGTTGCACGATGTCATGGGCGGATTAATCATTGAGATCCCTTTGGAACGAGAACAGTAGAGGGCGACGACTGGCGGATGGCATGCACCGGCACCTGTAGCCGGCGGTAAATTGAAAGCGCCTGTTCGTTGGCTTCTCCCGCCTCCTGATGATGTTGGAGCGTCTGATGGAGGGATGCCAGTAACGCCCACGCTGCTGCTTCGCCGGAAAGATCTCGGAGCGATTGGAACAGTGTGACCGCACGTCGAGCAGAATCAACCCCCTGTTCGGCCTCGCCTGCGAGGTCATGGACCGCGGCCAGGAGAAGTCGCAGGCCTGCCTCTATGTGGGCCTGAGGTCGCTGCTCGACTAATGCGAGGGATCGGCCGTAAAAGCTCTGCGCCGGTCCCCATCGCTCAAGAAAGAAGTTGGCATCGCCAAGTGCACGCAGCGCGGCCACAGTCTGCTCATGGTCCTGACGGCTTCGTGCATCCTCGAGCGCTTGTTCGAGGTCCCGCAGGCCGTTGTCCGGGAGTGCATCACGGACTTTGAGCAGCCCGGATAGGATTTTGACCGCTCCAAGCGCCTCGAGATGTCGAAGGCGGCGATATTGCTCCCCGGCCCGGTCCAGGAAATGGGCGGGATCTTCTGGTGAACCCACCCAAAAAGACACTTTTGCCAGGAGGAACAGTGCATCTGCATGCGGCGCAGAATCGGGAAATCTTGAAAACAGATTCAACGCTTCCCGGAGCCGTAGCGCAGCCTCCTGTCTTCGTCCCTGCCGTTCGAAAACCGAACTGATCTTCGTCAGAGCAGTCGCTTCCCCTTTCCGCTGCTTGCGTGCCCGAAACGACTGAAGCGCCTGCTCATAGTAGGTAAGCGCTTCCGGAAAATGGTTTTGCACATCATGAATTTCACCGATGCGAAGCAGTTCGTTGCCGCTCAAGGCTCTCACCAAAAACGGTTCGCTGACTGCCTCACAATGAAATGCAGGGCTGCTCATGAAGAGGAGGGCAGCCATCAGGGGATAAGAGAACGCCACGGGACGACCTGCCGGAAAAGGTGGAGCTGAAGAATACTGGTGTACCGATTGAGTGGTCAAACAGGATGCGTGAGGGTGGGAAGGATTAGCGTTTGCCGGCGCGTTCGGCAATTTTCCGGCGGAGACGGGCTTTTTCGAGGCTGATCTCAGCTTCTTTGACCTCCGAGGGCAAGCCGCCGGCCTTGAGACGCCGTTCAGCTCGTTCCACGGCGGCCTGGGCGCGGCCCACGTCAATATCTTCGGCCTTTTCAGCAATTTCTGCCATCACGGTCACTTTATTCGGCGTGACCTCCGCATAGCCCCAAAGGATGGCCATATGATGCGTGTGATCGCCCACCCGATAGCGCAGTTCGCCGATGCGCAAGGTTGAGAGAAAGTGGCAATGACCTGGCAGCACGCCAAATTCACCTTCTGAGCCGGGTGCAATGACTTCATCCACCTGCTGGCTCAGCAGTTGCTTCTCGGGCGTCACGACTTCCAGTAAGATCTTCCCCGGCATCTCTTCGCTTCTCCGAAAGGGTTAAGCAGGCTGCAGGTGCTCTGACCTGGGCGCGTTGAACGAGCGCGGCCCTCAATTCCTAATACGATCGTTTCTTGCGTGCCGCGCCCCCGCGAGCAGGAGACACGCGCCTGTTTAGATCTTCCCGCCCATCTTTTCGGCTTTGGCAATCACTTCTTCAATCGGGCCCACCATGTAAAAGGCTTGCTCGGGCAAATGGTCGTACTTGCCGTCGAGGATTTCCCTGAAACTGCGGACGGTATCCTTCAGCTTCACGTACTTTCCCGGCGCCCCGGTGAACGCTTCGGCGACATGGAAAGGCTGCGAGAGAAATCGCTGAATCTTTCGTGCACGCGCCACGACCATCTTGTCGTCTTCGGACAGTTCGTCCATGCCGAGGATCGCGATAATGTCTTGCAGGTCCTTGTAGCGCTGCAACACAGATTGGACACCGCGCGCGACCTTGTAGTGTTCCTCGCCAAGGATTTGAGGATCGAGGATGCGCGAGGTGGAATCGAGCGGGTCCACGGCCGGATAGATACCTAATTCGGCCAATTGCCGCGACAACACAGTGGTGGCATCCAGGTGGGCGAAGGCGGTCGCCGGCGCGGGATCGGTGAGGTCGTCCGCCGGGACATAGATCGCCTGGACCGAGGTAATTGATCCGCGCTTCGTCGACGTGATCCGTTCTTGTAGTGCGCCCATTTCCGTGGAAAGAGTCGGCTGATAGCCGACGGCCGAAGGCATGCGTCCGAGAAGCGCCGAGACTTCTGAACCGGCTTGTGTAAACCGGAAGATGTTATCCACAAAGAGCAACACATCCTGATTCTCTTCATCACGAAAATACTCTGCGACAGTGAGGCCGGTCAGGCCGACACGCAAACGGGCGCCCGGGGGCTCGTTCATCTGGCCGTAGACGAGCGCCGCCTTGGATTTCGTGAAATCGTCAGGATCGATCACCTTCGATTCCTGCATCTCGTGCCAAAGGTCGTTGCCTTCACGAGTCCGTTCGCCTACTCCGGCGAACACTGAGAATCCGCCGTGATGCAGGGCGATGTTGTTGATAAGTTCCATGATAATGACGGTCTTGCCGACGCCGGCCCCCCCAAAGAGACCGATCTTTCCACCCTTACTGTATGGCTCGAGCAGATCGACGACCTTGATTCCCGTTTCGAGGACCTCGGTCTTGGTTTCCTGGTCTTCGAGCTTCGGCGCCGGCCGGTGAATCGGGTAGGTTTTCTTGGTTTTGATGGGCCCCTTCTCGTCGACGGGCTCACCGAGCACGTTCATCAAACGGCCGAGCGTTTCACGACCGACCGGAACAGATATGGGCGCACCGGTGTCCTGTACATCCATCCCTCGAGTCAGGCCGTCCGTCGAGGACATCGCAACACCGCGAACGCGGTTTTCACCCAGGTGCTGGGCCACTTCAAGGGTCAATCGGACGGCTGGCGTGCCGGCCGCCATGTTCTCCTCCTGATTGACTTTGATGGCATTGTAGATGTTAGGCAGGTGGCCGGACGGGAATTCGACGTCCACGACCGGTCCGATGACTTGGATGACTTTGCCTGTACTCACAGTATTTCTCCTTCCTTCGACTCTACCCACTTCGCTGACCAGGGCGCCCGTTCACCCGCAGCGGGGTCCCACACCGGGCGGGGTGCGAGGATGAACGGGCTGGTCAGTGACAGGACCCGCAAGACCTCATGTCAATGCTTCGGCTCCACCGACGATATCCATCAATTCCTTGGTAATCGCCGCTTGTCGCGTCTTGTTGTAATACAGCGTGACTTTCTTAATCAGTTGACCCGCATTGCGTGTGGCGCCATCCATCGCCGCCATGCGTGCGCCATGCTCGGCCGCGGCCGATTCCAATAGAATGCGGTAGGCCTGCACCTGAAAGTGTTTGGGGATGAGCACATTCAACAGTTCGGCCTCGTCCGGCTCATAGAGGTAACTCCCGCCCGTCGCCCCCTCGGCGTGCGCCGCTCCGAATTCGGCTAGGGCATCGACGGGAAAGAGCTTCTCCACGATGACGCGCTGTTGGATGGCCGACTTAAATTCGTTATACACGACGTGGAGTTCGTCGAACGTGCCTTTGATGAAGGTCTCAGTAAGATCTTCACCGACCTCGATCGCATGTTCAAAGCTGAGCTTATCGAAGACACCGGACCATTCCTGCCTGATCTTCCAGGTGCGGCGCCGGAAATAGTCCCTGCCCTTCCGCCCGATGATGCTCAAACTGACCTGAAGCCCGCTCGCTTCGCATTGCCGCAGAAACTCCGTCGCTTTTCGGACAATGGTGCCATTGAAACCGCCACAGAGTCCCCGGTCGCTTGTCACGACCAACACCTCAATCCTTCTGCGCTCGCGCTTCTGTAAGAGGGGATGAGCCGAGCGATTGACCCGACGGCTGAGATTGCCGAGCACGGCGCGCATTTTATGCGAGTAGGGACGGGCAGCCAAAATCCGATCCTGAGATCGTTTGAGCTTGGCCGCAGCCACCATTTTCATGGCCTTCGTGATCTTCTGCGTGTTCTTAAAGGCCGCAATTTTGCGCCGTAGGGATTGTAAGCTCGGCATGCCGTTTCTTTCGTCTGGGCAACAGGAGGAAGTGGGGCACTTCTTACTTGGAGCCGTACCCCATTTTCTGCTTGAACGTCGTAATGATCTCCTTGAGCTTCGCAGTCAGTTTCTCGTCGATTTTACTGGCGCTGGCCACTTCCTTTTTCAGATCTGGATGGTGCTGCTGTGCGTAGTGGAGCAGGTCGGCCTCAAACTGCTGCACCTTGTCGACCGGCACGTCATCTAAGAATCCGTTCACCCCCGCATAGATGGAGATGACTTGATCGGCGACCGGCATGGGCTTGTACTGCCCCTGCTTCAACAACTCAACCATGCGAACACCACGGGCAAGCTGCATTTGTGTCGCCTTATCCAACTCGCTACCGAATTGGGAAAAGGCGGCCATTTCACGATATTGGGCCAGGTCCAAGCGGAGAGTGCCGGCGACCTGCTTCATCGTCTTGATTTGAGCGGAACCACCGACACGCGACACAGAGAGGCCGACGTTGATCGCGGGACGAATACCGGAATAAAACAGATCGCTGCCCAGATAGATTTGGCCGTCCGTGATGGAGATGACATTCGTCGGAATATAGGCCGAGACGTCACCGGCCTGCGTTTCGATAATGGGCAGCGCCGTAAGACTTCCCCCACCCAATTTATCACTCAGTTTCGCCGCCCGCTCGAGCAGCCTTGAGTGGAGATAAAAGACGTCACCCGGATAGGCTTCGCGCCCAGGCGGCCTTCGTAGGAGCAGCGAAAGCTGTCGGTAGGCCACCGCGTGCTTGGAGAGATCATCGTAGACGATCAAGGCATGCTTCCCGTGGTCCCGGAAGTACTCACCGATCGCGGCACCGGCGAATGGCGCCAGGAATTGCATCGGAGCCGCATCGCTGGCGGTAGCCGAGACCACCATGCTGTAGTCCATTGCATGATGCTCTTCGAGGGTTTTTACCACGCGGGCCACCGTAGAGCGTTTCTGACCGACGGCCACGTAAATGCAAAAAACACCGAGGCCTCTCTGGTTGATGATCGTATCGACGGCGATCGCCGTCTTGCCCGTCTGACGATCTCCAATGATCAACTCGCGCTGGCCTCGCCCGAT
>DASTJX010000147.1:0-6968 GCA_035716265.1 Nitrospira sp. | reverse complement strand
GGGAGGCGACGAAGAAGCCGCAGAAAAAACGCAACGCGTGTTAGATGCGGGCGGCAAGGTGATCGTGATTTCCCCCACGCTGCACGACCAACTCAAACAGTTGGCCGCGTCGGCCAAGATCATCCATCGGGGGCGGCATTTTCGCGAAACGGATCTCGAAAGCGCCGTGCTCGTACTCAACATGATCCGCGGCGACCGCGATTTCGCACGCTCGTTGTTTGCCAAGGCGCGAGAGCGGAAGTTTTTGTTGTGGTCCATCGACTTTCCCGAGGCGTCCACGGTCAACATGCCCGCGGTTGTCGAAGCCGGCCATGCGCGCGTCGCAATCAGCACCAGTGGCATGGCACCGGCCTTGTCGGGATTCATGAAGGAAGATCTCGAGCGCATTCTCGATGCGGAGTTTGTCGCGTTCGTCGAGTGGCTCGGCCAGTTGCGCGAGCAAGCGAAGAGCAATGAGCCCGATGTGGAGAAGCGCCGTACCATGTTGCGCGAAGCGTTGGACGGGTTCCGGCTTCACGGCAAGGTGCAGTATCCGAAAGTCTGGCTCGAAGAGCGAGCCACTGCCCAGGCGGGCGGGAAGGGAAAATCCTGACCGCTCACCTGAGTGGGAACAGTCACGAACAGCGGAGAGGATCGCAATGGTCTTGCTGGAATTCAGTATGTCGCCGTTGGGCAAAGATGAAAGTGTCAGCAAATATGTCTCGCGCTCGCTGGATATCATTGACAAGAGCGGGGTGGCCTATCGGCTGAATCCCATGGGAACGGTCCTCGAAGGGGAATGGGATGAGGTCTTCGCCGTCGTCCGGAAGTGCTACGAACAAATGAAGAAGGATTGCAATCGCATTTCCTGCAGCATCAAGGTGGATTATCGAAAGGGCCATTCGGGCCGCCTGGTCTCGAAGGTCGCCAGCGTGGAAAAGACGTTGAAGCGGTCAATCAGGCAGTAGGCGGGCCCGAAACCGATGGCGCCGTTCATGGGGCCATCATCTACGCCACTCCCGCCTCTCAAAACACGGAGCCTCAGGCATGCACAGCGGTGCGGCGCAAGATCTTCGTCCTGGTCCATCCACAATAGTTTTGTTTCCGAAATATCAGACCATTCTCGATCGAGAATACATGGAATTTCGCCCGTTCGGTGTAGACGAACAGGGCAAGAAGATCCGCGATCTGACGGGCATGAGCATCCGGGCGACCGTCCTCTACCTCGAAAGCTACATGGCGCGCCGCCACGGGGAAGCCGCAGGCCTGCAGGCCGTTCAGGACTTGTGTTCATCGCTTAACAGGCGCATCAAGAATCCCGTCTACCACGTGACGCCGGCATTTTTGAACAATGCCTGGAACAGCTATTCCTATGAATTCACCGCCTATCTCTATGAATTGTGCGAGCAGATTTCCGGCGATGTCCACTTTGTCTTCCGCGGAGGAATGGAGAAGGCGTCGCCGATCATGCAGGTGTTGGCCAGGCCCTTCTCGCTGTCGCAGATCTACGGCATGTTTCCCTACTTCGGCAACAAGTTCGCCTCCGGCTCCATCGAATGCCGTGTCGTCGCCGTCACGAACCGTTCGGCCACGCTGGCGATGCGGTTTTCCGAGCGGACGCTGCGCCAGTTCGGATCCTATCGCCGGCGCTGCACCTTCGTGATGTGCCAGGTGGCGCAGGGCATCATGGCCGCTGTCCCAGCACGGGTGCATGGCCTGCCTCCCGCGACCTTGACCGAATGCAGTTGCATTGCCAACGATGACGAGTGGTGCCAATGGGACATTACATGGAATGCGGAGCCATCCGGCAGATGGGGGCGTCGTCTCTTGAGCAGGGTCGTTCGCTCCAGTCCGGCGATCCCGGAGGGAGCATCTTTATTGTCGCCTGCTCAAATGGATACGCTCTTGCCCCCGGCGGCCCTGCAGCCTGATCCAAAGGCAGGCGAAGATTACCCCGTAGGAATGCCAGATGTCGCTCCGTCCGTGCGCGACCTATCGCCTCAGAAGCAAGCCCTGTCCCGGCCACCACTAAGTCAACCCAGAATAGACATCGCCGGTTATGTCTGGGCCCTATCGGGCGCCGCGCTCACCTCCGGCCTCGTGCGTCTGGTCTACCCCGCCATGAGCTTGGGCGAAGTCTTGCTGGCTGGATTGATCCCTGTGCTGGTTGCCGGAGTCTGGATCAACTGGCGCTTGAGAATGGAGAGCCAACGACGCGAGGCCTTGATCCAGGAACAGATCAACTTCGTCGAGTCCCGTCATGAAGAGCTACGCGAAGCCTATCTGGAACAGGAACACACGAGAGTGGAGCTGCGCCGCACGGTGAATCATCTCACCGCACTGCATCAGGCCGGTTTGCTGTTCAGCTCGACGCTCGACCGCGAGGCGCTCCTGGAAAAGGTGTTGGAAACGTTGATTCATGATCTGCACTTCGACCGGGCGATGATCTCGTTCTACGATCCGGTTCGTCGAATGACCACCGATGCGCGTGTGGCTGGCGTCTCTCGAGAGGTCCAAGAACTGGCGCGAATGCACGAGACGCCGGTTGGAGATCCGGAATCGCTCGAGGGCGTGGTTCTCCTACAGGGCAGGCCTCTCCTGATCGGTGACGTTCAGCCTTATGTGGCCCGCATGCATCCCCACAACAGACGGCTGCTCCAGTTAACCGGCTCGAAATCGCTGCTGGCGGTGCCGCTGAAAACCAAGGATCGTATCCTGGGTAGCATGATCGTGGATCGGATGCAGGAGCATGGGCTCACGCAGGACGATCTTGAATTGATGGTTACCTTCGCCCATCAAGTCGCCATTGCGCTCGATAACGCGTCTGCCTATCAGCAGATCGAAGAGCTCAACGTGGGATTGGAAGCCAAGGTGCAGGAACGGACTAGGGAACTCGAGCAGGCCGACCGCCTGCGATCGCAATTTCTTTCGCACGTATCGCACGAACTGAAAACGCCGATGACCTCGATCAAGGGCTTTCTTCAGAACATGCTGGACGGCCTCACAGGATCGATCAACGAGAAACAGAAAAAATACATGTCCCGGATGCTGGAGAATTCCGAACGGCTGATCCGGATGATCGAAGACCTGTTGGACCGAACGAGGATTCAGACGGGCAAGCTTGAACTGGCTCCTGTCGAGGTGGATTTGGGCCAGTGCGTGGCCGATGTGATGGAGCAGCTTCGCCCGTTGGCCCAAGCGAAACGGCACACGCTCGAGGCCACGTATCCGGATGTCCCGCTTGTCGTGTGGGCGGACCGGGACCGGCTTGTGCAGATTGTGATCAATCTGGTTCAGAACGCGATGAAATTCACACCGGAAGAGGGCCACATCACGGTGACGGTGGAGAAAGACAATCACCGGCACGCAGGCGTGGCGGTCCGCGACACCGGGCCCGGTATTGCACCGGAATTTAGGGACAAGATTTTTGATCCGTTTTTCAGGATTACGCAAACAAGGTCGACGGTCAAAGGGCTTGGCCTGGGCCTGTCGATCGTGCGCACGCTCGTCGAGTTGCATGGAGGCACGATTGAAGCGCGCAGCCCCGACGGAAAGGGAGCGGAGTTCTATTTCACGTTGCCGTTGAGATTTCCGGTTGAAGCAGTTGTTCCGGCGGCTTGCGAGCGAGCGCCTCGGATCCTGGTTGTGGATGACGACAAGGATATCCGCCAATTGCTGGACGACAGGCTGGTGGCGATGGGATATGAGGTGGAAACAGAAACCGACGGACTGAGGGCCTTGAAGGCGATCGGCACCGGCCGCTTTTCCGGCGTGATCCTGGACATTGGCATCTCCTCTGTCGATGGAATGGATGTTTTAAAACAGATCAGGCAACACGACGAGCACTTCCCGATCATCATGGTGACGGCTTCTGGCGCCAAGGAATCCGCGATTCGCGCCATTAGTCTTGGTGCGCAGGCCTATCTGCTCAAGCCGTTCGACGTGGAGGAGCTGCAGCAGGTCATGGAATCGTGTTTTCGAGCGTAGTAGGGCGTGGAACATGTGTATCTTCACCCGCCCAACCCGGCGTCTAAGCTCACCCTTCCAACCCACCGCTCGCTGTGCACTCGATCTCCTGGAACGCGTTTCAACGTTTCACCAAGCCGCGTGGTTCTCGCCGCCTGGTGCCTGCCTTGTTGGGGGAAAAAGCGCCTCGGTATGTCGATTGCACTGCCATCGGTCGGCGGGGGCGAAAGGTAGCGCCCCCTATAAGAATTGAACGAAAGGGTACCACGAAAGGATACAGCGGGGGGGATATAAGGAGACGGTATGAGGGAAACGGGTTCTGCGTTCGTTCGCATCGCTGTCGTTGCCGGTCTTATGTCGTGTTTGTTGCCGATTGTTCACGAGCCGGCGTTGGGACAGGTGCCTCGCATTCAAGGGCAGGGAACGGCAGCGTCGGGAATGGGCAATGCCTTCTCCGCGCAGGCCGACGATGCATCAGCTCTTCACTACAACGCAGCCGGCATGACTCAGCTGCATGGAGTTGAGTTCATGACCGGCGCGCTTCTCTCCGGTGGACACACAACATTCATAAGTCCAACGGGCGTGCGCGTCAAAGGTGATCGGGACGGCAGCCTCGCGTGGCCGCCGCCTACTCACTTCTACCTCACAGCCAATCTGAAAGACCTCGGCATCAGCGCCTTGGGCGATGTAACGGCCGGCGTAGGCCTCACGGTTCCTTTTGGGTCTGTCACCCGGTGGCCGAACGATGGACCGTTTAACAGCGCGACGACGTTCAACACATTGCCGCTGTTGGATATCAAACCAACGGTTGCATACAAACTGACCAAAGATCTCTCGATCGGACTGGGTGCGGATATCTACACGTTTTCCGGATTGTTCGGCGAAGGCCATGTCGAGCGGAAATCAGTGTGGCCGGGAGGCGGCGGGATACCAGCCGGTGTCCAGGTCGAGTTGTTCGGTGCGAATACGGCCGCGGGATTTAACACCAGCCTGCTCTATACGGCGCTGAGAAATCCTGACGGGAAGCCACTGGCCAACATTGGTATCGTGTATCGCAGTCAGGCCACTTTGCATCTGAATGGCGCATTGCTGGGTAACGGGGCGAAAGTCTCCGATGCGACGGCGACCTTTGTCCTGCCTCAAGTGATTACCGGGGCCGTCGCGATCTGGCCGGTGCGGAACCGCGAGCGGGAATGGAAGCTGGAAGTGGACGTGGATTACGTCGGCTGGAAATCCGCGCGGAATCTCGATGTGCACTTGGCCAATAGGAGTACGATACCTCAACCGTTGAATTGGCGGAGCACCTATGCGGTGATGGTGGGAACGGAACATCGGTGGTTGACGGTCGAACGTCTCCCTTCATGGGAGGTGGCGCTTCGGGCCGGCTATACCAATCAGCAAACGCAGATGCCCGATTTCGGCTTCGATCCTGGCGTACCTTCGGCCGATGTGCACATTGTCGGGACCGGTCTCGGACTGGTCTGCAAAGCGCAGGGCAAGTTCCTCGGTCTTTTCACCTGCGGGGAGGTGGGAGTCGGTGTTCTGAAACCCAAGTTGATCGGATTAGATCTGTCGTATCAGGCGGCGCTCTATGAGGATCGGACGGTTGTTGGCAACCGGAATCCCACGGTCAACGGTCTGTACAAGACGACGCTGCACACCGGGGGGGTGTCGATCAGAGTCGCTTTCTGACTGGTGTTGAAAAATATTGTTTTTCACCCGCCCATCCCACCGATTGCTTCGCCATCGTTTTCCCGGCGCTGCGTTCTCGCATCATTCGGACACTCGAGAGACGGGAAGGAGTAGGTCACATGATTTTGCGGATCTCACTTGGGCTCTACATACAGGCGGGGGATGCGGGGACCGATGGCGCAGAGCACTTCGTAGGGGATCGTCCCTGACCATTGCGCGAATTCATCGGCCCAGATCGCATCGTCTCCGTCTCGTCCGAGCACTGTGACGGCATCGCCGATACGAACGGAAGGGATATCGGTGACGTCGACCATGGTCACGTCCATACAGACCAAGCCCACGATGGGAGCCCGCCGGCCATTGATCAGCACACAGCCCCGATTCGAAAGCTTGCGGTTGTACCCGTCGGCATAGCCGATCGGCAGCACAGCAATGATCGACGGCCTCTTGGCGATAAAGGTGCGATTGTAGCTGATGCTCTCACCAGGCTTGATCGTCCGCAAGTGTATGACCGCGCTGCGAAGCGACAGAATAGGATCCAGTTCGGCATACCGAACGGCCTTCGGCAACGTGTGATATCCGTACAGCGCGAGGCCGGGCCTGACGAGTGAGAAGTGTGAGTGCGGATACCGGATGATGGCGGCGCTATTGGCTGCATGAATCATCGGTACCATCATGCCTCGCCGCTTGCATCCGTCCAGCAGGGTGCGGAACAGTTCCAACTGCCGGTCGGTATGGCCGGTCTCCTCACCGTCGCTGTCCGCCAAATGGGTCATGAGACCTTCGATGATGAGCGAACTCCACGAAGGCAAGGCGTCCAGGACCTTCTCGAATTCCGACGGCGGAAATCCGAGACGTCCCATGCCGGTATCGATCTTCAGATGTATCGGAAAGGGATGCTTGGCTGTCTCGGCCTTTTTCGCGAGGATCGGAAGCAGGCGCAGATCGGTGATGACCGGCTTGAGCCGGTAGGCGAGAAGGTCTTCGCACTGTTCATCGAACAGGTCCGCGAGGACGACGATGTCGGCGGTGATGCCGGCTTGACGCAAGGCCACACCTTCTTGCACCGACGCCACCGCGAACCTCGAAACCCCGAATTCCATCAGCGCACGTGAAATTTGTACGGCCCCATGGCCATAGGCGTTCGCTTTGACCACGGCCATGACGGCGCAGTCACCCTGCAGGCAGCTCTGAAGTCGCGAGAGATTCCGGCCGAGTGCGGCAAGATCGATAGTAGCGTAGGTGGTGTGCAAGTTACTACACGCTGATGAAAACGGCCGTGAGCTTTGTTCTCGCACCGCTCAAGCCCTCAACGACGTACAAATGTACGC
>DASTJX010000146.1:0-4928 GCA_035716265.1 Nitrospira sp. | reverse complement strand
AGGAGGCGACGAAGAAGCTCCCGGTGCTCATTGTATCCTCGGTGGAAGATCCGCGAAAAGCGATGGCGCTCGGAGCGGATGATTACTGTATCAAGCCGCTGCGGCGAATCTGGCTGCTGGACCGCCTGCATCGTGTCACCGGCATAGTACGCGAACCGGCGGCAGGCCCCCCGCTTGTGCTCGTCATTGATGACCAGGAAGCAGACCGGTACATTCTCCGACACTATCTCGAAGATTTCAGATGTTCGATTGTCGAGGCAACCGGAGGGGAGGACGGACTGAAGCTTGCCCGCCAACTGAAGCCAGCGTTGATTCTCTTGGATCTCAACATGCCGAAGCTGGACGGCTTTGAGGTCTTGGCACAGCTCAAGGCGAATCCGGAAACCGCGTCACTGCCCGTCGTCATCGTGACCTCCCATGTGTTGGCCGCTGATCAGACCACGGCGCTTGCGCACGCCCGAGCGGTGCTGATGAAACACGAATTGTCGCAGATGGCCTGGCAGAGGCTGTTCGTTGAGATCGGACTGACGAGTATCGAGCTCTCGGTTCCTGAAACGCTGAAGCCGTCCTGACGATCCCCTTCTCTCTGTGAAGAACAGAGGCCTCGCGGGTGTGCCACTCCCGGGAAAAGCTGGCTCACCGCATCAACGGTTATAGCCGTTGGCCATATCCAGCTGCCCAGGCGATCTCCACGATCTGGTTGGTCGACTCCGGAATCGGAATTGCCTCCTCGAACATCGTGCTGTAGGAATCCTGCATGAAGGATTGGAAATCTTTGAATTGACCTGACGGCACGCCGGCCAGTGTGGCGAGCGACGCCAGATACTCCCCATGACCGCGCGAAATATCGGCTCGGAGATTTTCGTAGGAAGACGCCGCGAAGATCTGCAGCCGTTTCTTCGCTCGTGAAGGAACGATCCCCCCCTCCGCGCCGGGCGTCGTGCTCGAAGTGAAATCCGTCAACGGATCCGTGAACTCGGATAAGGCAGCGGTCGTTCCGTTTGTCAGCTGGGATGTCGCGTCGAAGGGCGCTTTGGTGAGCTCCGTCGTTGCATCGGTCATGCAACCCGAGGCGATCATACACAGGCCGCTTAGCAGTACAGGGTGCCAATTCTGCTTCTTCATAGGTCCTCCTCAACGCCAGAATGCCAATGTGTATAAATATCAATACGTCGTTGCGGGGCGTCCTGCGCCTAGGAAGACCCATAGGTATGTCGAGTTCGGGTTTCGAGTTGCGGTTGCTCTGGTTTCGGGTTTCAGGTTGAGAGCTGAACTTCAAAACGTGAAATCGGAACACGCAACTCGAAGCACGCAACCTGAACTCGAAACTGAGAAGACGACTAGGGTCATTCCCAGGCTGTCCTCCAGATCCAGAATGCTACAAACTGAAGCTTCGAATCTGTATAGTGTGCACGGTACGGAATGCCGCATTCCGCGGTTACTCCTGCTCCCCCAATCGCTTACATGATGAGGACGCATGACAACAAGCTCGACCATCCCGGGTAGTTCGACCACGACGGCAAGTCCGGCGGCGTGGCAGATGACGCTGGGAGCCCAGGTGGAAACGGGGGGCGTCAGGTTCCGTGTCTGGGCGCCCAAGCGAGCGCGGGTCGATGTCGTTCTGGAAGAGGGAGGGCGCAGTTTCCCCTTAATGAAAGACGAGGCGGGGTACTTTTCCGGCCTCGTCCCGATCGCAAGGGCCGGCATGCTCTACCGTTACCGGCTTGATAACGGTGAAGCCTATCCGGATCCCTGCTCCCGCTATCAACCCCAAGGGCCGCACGGTCCATCGCTGATCGTCGATCCGTCTACCTATACGTGGCGTCATCCCGAATGGCAGGGCGTTCGGATGCAGGGTCAAGTCATCTACGAGTTGCATGTGGGGACGTTCACCCCGGAAGGCACGCTCGACGCCACAATCGGGCAATTGGATGAACTGAAAGATTGCGGCATCACGTTGATTGAATTGATGCCGCTCGCCGAGTTCCCGGGCCGATGGAATTGGGGGTACGACGGTGTGGACCTTTTTGCGCCGGCGCACGTGTATGGCGACCCGGATGCACTGAAGCGGTTTGTGGATGCCGCGCACGAACGCGGGCTTGGGGTCATTCTCGACGTCGTCTACAACCACTTTGGCCCGGACGGGAATTACCTGCCGGCCTACAGCGATCTGTATCTTACGGATCGGCATCCCAACGAATGGGGCCAAGCGATTAATTTTGACGGACAGGGATCAGTGCCGGTCCGGGAATTTTTTATCCAGAACGCGTGCTATTGGATCACCGAGTTCAAGCTCGACGGTTTACGACTGGATGCCGTCCATGCCATCTACGATGACAGCCCCGTGCATGTGCTGGCTGAGCTGTCGCGCCAGGCGCGCGGTGCGGCAGGAGCACGCTCGATTGTGTTGATCGCGGAATGCGAAACGCAGTTGATCACGACGATCCAGCCGATCGAGGATGGCGGGTGGGGTCTCGACGGAGTCTGGAGCGATGACTTCCATCATATCAGCCGTGTCGCCCTGACCGGGCACGGCCAAGCGTACTATTCGGATTATCGTGGCACTGCGCAGGAGTTGCTGTCCGTCATCAAAAAGGGGTTTGCCTACCAGGGCCAGCGGTATGAGTGGCAGAAGAAACCACGCGGCACGGTCGTCAAGAATGAGCCGGCGCCCGGCTTCGTCTTTTATCTGCAAAACCATGATCAGGTCGCCAATCATCTGCATGGAGATCGCATCCATGCCTTGGTTTCCCATGCCCGGTATCGGGCCATCGCGGCGCTGCTGCTCCTGGCTCCCGAAACGCCCATGTTGTTCATGGGACAGGAGTTCGGCGCCTCGAATCCGTTTTTGTTTTTTGCCGATCACCAGGCGGACCTGGCCGCAAAAGTGTACGAAGGCCGCAAGAAATTCCTCGCCGAGTTCCCGGAGTATGGAACGCCGGAGGCCCAGGCCGCCGTCCCGGACCCGGCCGATGAAGCGACATTTCAGCGGTCTTGCTTGGATTTGTCCGAGCGGAGCCGGCATGCGCCGATCTATCGCCTGCACAAGGATTTACTGCGCCTGCGTCGCGACGACGTCATATTGGCGCGGCAGGATCGACGATCGCTCGATGGTGCCACGTTGGGTCCGCAGGCCCTCGCACTCCGGTACATGGGGCCGGCTGATGATGATCGCCTGTTAGTGGTCAATCTTGGTCCGGACCTCAATTTCATCCCTGCTCCGGAGCCGCTGCTCGCACCGGTCCGCCACGGATCCTGGTCCTTGCAATGGTCGAGCGAGCACCCTCTGTATGGCGGGCCGGGCATCGTTAATCCGTTGAGTGAACAGGGTTGGCGCATTCCCGCCGCCACGGCGACGTTGTTTCGATCGGTCAGGAAGGAGCCGAGCTGATTGCGGACATGACCACCACGGCTTCAAGACCGACACTCATGGGTACCGCCACGGATGATCCGTTCTCGTTACTGGCCAAGGAATGGCTGGTCACGAACGGCATCGGCGGCTATGCGTCGAGTTCGCTGCTTGGTGTGGCGACCCGCCGCTATCATGGCCTGTTCGTCCCGGATTTGCCCGGTCGCGGACGCACCCTCCTCATCCCGCGTTTGGACGAAACGGTGGATCAGGGCACGGGAATGGCGCTGCTGTCCGGCGCTGAATATGCCGACGGGCGGATCGAGATGGACGGCATCCGGTATTTAAAAGACATCAGATGGGAATGGCAGACGCCCATCTGGATTTTCGACATGGGCCATGCCGTGCTGGAGAAACGGATCATCGCACCGCACGGGCAAAATACCATCTATGTCCAATACACGTCGTTGAGCGGATCAATGAGGCTGCATCTACGGCCTTACCTCACGTATCGGATGCACGACGCCCGACTGGGCGAGGGCGAGGCCGGCTCGTTCACCATGATGATCAATAGCGGGCGCTATGAAATCATGCTGCCGGAAGGGGCTCCGACGCTGAAATTGTGCGTGCGCCCGCATGGCGGCGTCTTTGTCGCGGACGAAGCCACGAGCGAAGGCGTCTCGTATCGGGTCGACCGCGACCGCGGCTCCGAGCATATCCAAGACCTGTTCAGTCCCGGCTATTTCTCGGTCGACCTGTCAGATGGTCAGCGCGTCGCGCTGGTTGCCAGTGTCGAATCCTGGGACCTGCTCAATTTCGATTCTGACGACATCGTGCGGGCGGAGCAACGTCGTCTCGAGCATCTGGTGGCCCTTGCCCCCGCGCTCCAGGAGGACGACCTGAGTCAGCGACTCCAGTTGGCCGCCGATCAGTTCATCGTCCAGCCGGGAGCCCGACCGGAGGAGCAAGCCATTGCCCAGGCCTCAGGCGATCATGCGCGGACGGTGATCGCCGGCTACCATTGGTTCGGCGATTGGGGACGCGACACGATGATCAGCCTCGAGGGGCTGACCCTGTCCACCGGGAGGCAGCAGGAAACACGAGCCATTCTGCGGACGTTCGCCCGCTACATTCAAGACGGACTCATTCCCAACCTGTTTCCCGAGGGATCACGGGAAGCGCTCTACCATACAGTCGACGCCACACTCTGGTACTTTCATGCCCTCGATCGGTATCTCTCATCCACCGATGATCGAGAAACCCTTGCCTTGCTCTATCCCCGGTTGGAAGAAGTCGTGCATCACCATCGAAAGGGCACACGGTTCAACATCGGTGTAGACGAACGTGACGGGTTATTGCGTGCCGGAGCATCCGGATACCAGCTCACCTGGATGGATGCGAAGGTCGACGATTGGGTCGTCACGCCTCGCCGCGGAAAGCCGGTCGAAGTTCAAGCGCTCTGGTATAACGCGTTGCGATTGATGATCCAGTGGGGGAGTCAGCTGGGAGCAAAGACCGATCTCTGGGTTCAGATGGCCGAACAGGCGGAGGCCTCATTTCATCACCGCTATTGGTTTGA
>DASTJX010000145.1:0-3352 GCA_035716265.1 Nitrospira sp. | reverse complement strand
GCTTCTCACCGTTCGAGCCGGATCCGTGGTCGCTCTATGCGCCCGCACGGTCGAACTGGTCACTTAACGCGGAGACGGATTGCGAGATCGCCGTCTGCACGGCGCCGGCTGAAGGCAAGCTGCCGGCGCGCGTGATCCGTCCGGACCAGGTGGGACAGGAGACGCGCGGCAAGGGCACCAACACGCGCCACGTGCGCAACATCCTGCCCGAGACGGCGGCGGCGGAGAGCCTCCTGGTCGTCGAAGTCATCACGCCCTCGGGGCATTGGTCGAGCTACCCGCCGCACAAGCACGACCGCGACGCGCTGCCGGAAGAGAGCTTCCTGGAGGAGACCTACTACCACCGCCTCAATCCGCCCCAGGGCTTCGCATTCCAGCGCGTCTACACCGACGACCGCTCGATCGACGAGACCATGGCGGTGGAGGACGGCGACTGCGTGATGGTCCCGCGCGGCTACCACCCGGTGGGCGCGCCGCATGGCTACGATCTCTACTATCTGAACGTGATGGCTGGCCCGAACCGCCGTTGGGTGTTCAAGAACGACCCGGCGCACGAGTGGATCGTGAAGCCGAGATAGGCACACGCTGCCATTGGCGTCTAGGGGTGTGCCGCTGTTAGGGGTGGAGCATTCGGTCCATCCGAACTAGGTCATTGCCGTTAACCTGTCGCTGCTACTAGACTGCCCATGGGGCGTACCCAGCAGGGGTAGTCATGTGATCCTTGATCGCATCCTCGGAAAATCCGTTCCGGCCTGGGCCGTTGCTGGCTTGATCCTGGTTTTCCTGATAGCAATCGTAGGCTTTGCGTCATATGTAAAAACGTCCATCGAAAGGGCCGATGAGAGCCCGATGGCAAGCGCCGCGATCGCGGTCGCATCGTTCCCCCCAACTGTGGGGCGAGTGTTTCGGGAACTCGGCCGAATGCTGCGCAACGATGTGGATTACACCAATGTTGCCGCGTATCCGTCCGAGGATCGGTGGTCCGAATTCTCTCCCGTGGTGTCCAGACTGGAGAGCGGTCCCAGTGGCTTGATCGTCCGCCGCGGAGTGCGCCCACCAGCACGCGGGTGGCGGATCATCGTCGGTACGTTCAGAGTTGATCAGACTATTCAGCACGCCGCCGTGCTACTCTCCCCTGAACTGGAGATTGTCCATTCCTGGCCCCTGACGGAGGATGAGGCAGCCGTCGAACGACCGCCATGGCTGATTTCTCCACACGGGTTCACCATGTTGACCGATGGCTCTGTGATCTATGCATTCGACCGTGGCGTCACGCTGCATCGCAAGGACTGGTGCGGTCGCACAATGTGGGCCATTCCTGGCAGATTTAGTCACGTTGTGGAACCGGATGATGCAAGGACGACAATATGGACAACAGTGTCTGCCGGTATTGAGGATCCGAAAGAGAATCGGATTGTCCAAGTGGCGACCGACAATGGCAGGATCTTAAAGGATTTTTCTGTCGCCGATATCATAGCCGCCAATCCAGATATCGATATTCTTGAGCTGAGAAGGCTTCACCCGAATTTTCTCACCACGAATGCGAAGGGACGGCCCGGCCGGTGGGCAGGGGACCCTTTTCATTTGAACGATATCGAGCCGCTGCCTCGCAGCTTAGCGAGCAGCTTTCCGATGTTTTCGCCAGGCGACCTGCTTATAAGCGCCAGGGAAACCAACCTCATATTCGTCCTGGATCCCAGCACCCTCGCGATCAAGTGGTGGCGCATAGGAGCGACCATTCGACAGCACGATCCCGACTGGTCGGCCAACGGTCGAGTGTCGGTATACAACAACCGCATGGCACGCGATTACAGCGAAATCGTCGAGATTGATCCGGCTACGTTCGCCAGAACGGTGGCGGTCGACGGACGCAGCATCGATTTCTATTCCCGTATCCGGGGAAAGCACCAGGCCATTCCGGGGGGCGGCCGGTTGATAACAAGCAGCCAGCAAGGCCGCATTATCGAGTTGTCGGCCGAGGGAGAGATCGCGGTCGAGTTCTACATCGTACTGCGGGAAGACGGACCAATTTTCGGTGTCATCTCGGAATCCATACTTCTGCCCGAAGAGGCGATTGATCTAGGAGCGCTCCGATGCGGCAAATCCTGACCACGGCCACAATCCTCCTCGGTTTGACGCAACCCGCGTTGGCAGATATCGGGCCCGGCACCGGCGCCGGCCTCATCGCAACAGTCATGGGCATCCTGGTCGCGATCAGCTTGGCGCTGTTCGCGGTGCTCTGGTATCCCATCAAGCGGCTGCTACGACGGAATTCAAAGCACAACAAGAGCCAATAGGCGCAGAAGGCGGATGGACGCCGTACTGTTGCTCATCGTGACGATCGGGACGACGGAATGCGCATGGCACGTGCCGTGGAAGAGGATGTCGGCCCGCTTCCTTGGGATTTTCCCCCGCGCGCTGCGGACAATCCGTCACAAAGTGGCATCGGATCACTGGAGGGAACGGGCCCTGCTGAAGCTGGCGAAGCTCTCGCTGATGTCGTCCATCTGTGCTGGCAGCGCGATCCTCGGTCTGGTCGCGCTCTTCCTGGCCGGACTCTATCTGCTGAGCTTGCTCTCTCCGCCACTCTGGGCATTTGCCATGAGTCTTCGGGGGATCGCGATTACTTCGGTGTTCGCTATTCTGTATCTGGTAGGCAGGATCTATGCAGAATCACGCCTACAGCGCAATTGAGCGTGCGCTGCATCATCTGGCTCTGGGTTCGCGCTCGATTGCGGAAATCTCGTTCGACCTGAACCTAGTGTTGTCATCGCACAAGTACGAGGGCGATGGCCGTCATGTCTTTGTTTCCGGCCTGGCACGCGCCGGAACCACGATCATCATGCGTCGTTTGCATGAGACGGGATTGTTTCGATCTCTGACTTACCGCGATATGCCGTTTGTGCTTTGCCCAAACCTGTGGGAACGACTCTCAAGCCTGTCGCGACGAAATATCGACGCTGTCGAGCGGGCCCATGGCGACCACCTGAAGATCGATGCCGACAGCCCGGAGGCACTCGATGAAGTGTTCTGGCGAGTGTTCGCCGGATCCGAGTACATCAGGCCAGATCATCTATGCGTGCATGGCGTCGATCCCGAAGTGATCGATCGATTCCGGCAGTATATCTCGTGCATCCTTCGCCCCCAGAATGCCGCTGATGCGAAGCAAAGATACCTCTCGAAGAACAACAACAACATTCTTCGCCTGAGTTCCCTGCAAATTGCATTTCCCAATTCAAAGATCGTGATCCCGTTCCGAGACCCAGTCCAGCACGCCAATTCGCTTCTCTCCCAGCACGTCAAGTTTTCACGGCTTCAAGGCGAGGATGGATTCACGCGGTCCTACATGAAA
>DASTJX010000144.1:0-12500 GCA_035716265.1 Nitrospira sp. | reverse complement strand
TAGGGTTCAAACTTTCCCATCTGATACCGCACGACAAGGTTGATCGGGGCCCAAGTCAGCACGCGTAGATATGAACCTGCGGGGTTGATCGTGAATGAAGGGGATCCTGGGATTGTTACGGCAATCGGTTGTTGTTTGACGTGCGGAGTCGTGTTGAACACCTCAGTTTCCACCCCCAACCACTTCAGTGATTCGAAGTAGTAGCCCAGTTTTGCTCCATACATAACCGACTTTTGCAGATCGAGATTTGAGAAAGTGCTTCCGGAAGGAAGACAGATGGATGGGTCGCTGACCTCCACGTTGCTGAGGCTCTGGGGAAGTGTCACACCAGCTTGTCCGGCGACATACATTTCTGCCTGAACCACTGTATTCGGCATTGAGAGTACGATTAAGAGCATCCACCATATCCGTCGCCGAAAGTACCGCATACACGTCCTCCGTAAGTTGTATTCAGCCCTCAGAAAATTTTGCCAATTGCTTTCTAGCATGGGTGTGGTGCGTGGACAATCTTTAACGCTGTTTTTGCAAACCTGAGTGCAAGAACAGGCCGTATTCAGCAGGAAAATCTGAGCGGCGAGAAGCTGATGGATAGAAGGTTGAGGGCGATATAAGGCACTGGGAAGAAGGGGAAGCCCGACTGCCGCTTCGTATAAAACTTTAGTCGTCGGTCTTTCCGACGAGTATAACAGGCGTCCTTTCTTCTGACCCAAGGAAGAGTTCCCGGCAGCCCAGTAATGACTGTCCGCCTGCTTTGCAACGAACGATTGCTCAGACGTCCAGCTGAGGCTTCAACTCGCACAAGGATACCCTACTCTTCCGTGTGGGCATAAGTAATCGGGAGGGTAGATGAGTGATTTTCCCGACTCGGACTTCCCGTACTCGCGGCTATGCTGCGTTTCGCCGGTAGTCTGGGGGGAGAAGGGCGAGTAGCTCTTGAAGGCAGGAGGCTAATTCCGCCTGTTCTTCCTCATTGAGCGGCTGCCGTCGGATGGATTGAAGGAGTGCTTTCGATGCTGAGATAAAGACGAGTGTGTCGGGTCCGATCGCCATCATGTTTTAATCACTGTTACCGAGCGTCGAGTAGGTGACGCAAAACGATTATGCGGCGCGAGGGAGCCTTACAGCATAGTCGCCGTCTTTCTTATAGAGCAAGCATAGCTCACCCGAGCGACTCAATCGATCGATCTCCAGGAGGACCTGATTCCACGTATACGAGGAACACTCCTGCAGCAGCTCTTCAATTGCGCACTCCTTCCTGCGATGCATGACCCGGAGGACCCGGTGGGTTAATTCTGTGTGCACGATAGGCGTGGCAGCGTCATCCATGCACACACCATACGCCTTCTTGTCCAACGTGCCACTGGGGAAGCGCCTGGCATCGAGAATTGTGTCAGGGACGGAGAGAGCAAGGTAATGCGATGACTGCTCCTAGCAGGACTACTCCTGCACTGGCACGATCCACGCCCTAGAGCGCCCCGATTTGCCTCAGCCTGCGTGGGTAACTTCTATGATAATGGGGAATAATTGTCACATGCGAGGACAAGGCTTCTCTAACATCCGCTCCCCAATGGATCTTTGTTGAGAGCCGATTCGTCAATGAAGGATTTTGCTTTTGCAAGAGCGGCACATTCCGCTTTTTTGCGATCGTCGTAAGTGTTCCCGTCTGGGAAACCGGCTATTTCCGTTTGATTGGCCTTCATGATCACATATTGGCAGGCCCACATGAGGCCTTCCATACTGGGAATAAGGGCGATAGTATGCCCTTTATAACGATGGTTGCTCATGAACAGTGGTAGTTCCATCTCTGTGTGTTGCACTTACACAGAGCCAGGAAGCAAATATGTTGCCCCCCGGAGAGACATGAGAGTCGAGGTGGGGCTACCACTGGGGGAATCCCCAGTGCAAGGACGAGGAAGAGAAAGATACATTTGCCCGCCCGCTGGTGCGGTTCGAATGTGTCTGACCGGGGTTCAATCTAATATAATGAGTTGACTAAGGCGGGTTTAGACGCAGAAGCGTTGTTGACTATTATGATGATGCCGACTTTTCCCTATTGGGGCTCATTCTCCTAGGTATTGTCCTAGGTGGCGGGCTAATTGGTTTCCATGACACTAGCAATGGTTTCACCCGCAGGCCGGCGTTTAGGGCAATAACGTAAATAAACGGGGGCAGTACATGTCTCAGATGTCACGTCGTTTCAATCCCAAATCCGCGCGAACAGACGTTATCCGAGTGCTTCTTGTCGACGATGTCGAGAGTGTCCGTCAAACGCTTCGGGACATCCTCGCCACCTATCCTAACTTTGAAATTGTCGGGGAAGCCTGCAATGGAGAGGAAGCGTTAGAGTCCGTGCAGGTGTTGAAGCCATCAGTGGTTGTGATGGACATCAACATGCCTCGGCTGGACGGCATTAAGGCGACCACCCTGATTAAGAGGGTCTATCCACACATTGTGGTAGTGGGACTGTCGGTCTATGCCAACGATGATACACGGAAAGCCATGACAGCGGCTGGCGCCACGACCGTCATCTCGAAGGAGGAGGCCGTCGAACAACTGCGTGATGAGATCATCGAATCAGTCCACCGGCGTTCCGCAGCGATTCATTAGTCACGAACTTCGTCAGACAACCGACGCTCTGGTTGGTTCTCACTGGTGAGGGCTGGTTAAGGTGATTCGATTGTTCTCACTGCTCTCTTGGGAACGTCGGATCCAGTCACCCATTCTTCGTCTGCCTTTCGCCTGATACCGAAACTGATGCTTGCGCGCTGGCCGTCACCGGCTCGCCGACATCATCGGGGAGCTTGAGCTTGCCAACATAGGCGGCCGACCCACCCGGTCCGTAGGGTCCACCAGGTCGCTGATGAGGAACGCGAACCCAGGCCGGTTCATCCTTCAGCCTGGTTTTCATCCCCTTGTAGCACCCCACTATCTCAGCATGTGTACCGTTCTCCCTCTGGCACTCCCAGGATGAATGAATCTGGAATTCCCGTCTCCGCATAGGAGGAGTCGGCGCTGAACCCGTTTCCTTGAGTTTGTCTCCTAAGCTCGGTAGACTTACCTACCGTCGTTTTTGCAATTGTAGGGGCTATCCCTGGAGGGAGTATGGGAAGGTCGGCCTTGATTACGAGTGCACTCTTTCTTCTTGCTGCGGGCGCATTGACAGTTGCTGCCGGCCCGCCTCCCTTGGCGAAAGACGCGCAGCCGCCGGTCGTCGAAACGGTGAAAGGAAAAGACGGCGCGCCGATGATCCTCATCCCTGCAGGACCGTTCGCGATGGGTAGCAATGAGGGCCTACCGAACGAGCGCCCAGAACACATCGTGGAGCTCGATGGGTATTACATCGATCAGTATGAAGTAACCTTGGCGCTGTACCGGAAGTTTCTGGACGCGGGAAAGCATGACTCGCCACCGACTTGGGACGACGAAGCCGCGACGACTGTGGGGGACCGGCCTGCGATTGGTATGAAATGGGCAGACGCAGACGCGTACTGTAAATGGGCTGGCAAGCGCTTGCCGACGGAAGCCGAGTGGGAAAAAGCCGCACGAGGCACCGACGCCAGGCGTTATCCCTGGGGATCGATGCAACCCTTCGTTGACATCGCCAATTACAATCGCGGTCTCTGGGTGAGCGAAGCGGTCACATTAGCGGCGGTGACCAGCGGACTGGAAGGCATGAGCGTGCGTCATGGCCTGAAAGAGGGAGGCAAGAGCCCATACGGATTGAATCACATGGCCGGCAATGCCGCCGAGTGGGTATCGGATTGGTATGATCGGGACTACTATCAAAACAGCCCAAAAAAGAATCCAACCGGCCCGCAGCAAGGCGAAAAACGGGTACTGCGTGGCGGCTCTTGGGCGGATCTACCGCTGGCCCTGCGTGTGACGGCGAGAATTTCGGCTGAGCCCGAGTTCGAGGACCGTACGATCGGATTTCGGTGTGCTATGCCGGCCACCGGTCAGTGACCCGGTTCGTTAAGCCGTCGCTGGCACTCACGCGAGAGCTCTGCCGCTGGGGTCTTACCCGTTTCGTCGTCCGCCACCACATGTCTGAGCGAACGGTCAATGTCCTGGTGATGGGCGTGCTGCTCATCGGTCTGGTATGGGCCTACGTGTCTGCGCGCGATCCTGCCGTGCAGACGGCTCGGTCCGCACCTCTGGTTGCTCCGGAGATGGTTCCGCTCGTGACTGGCGACGAACCGATCCCCGCGATTTTTACCCGTGCAGGCTGCTCAGTATGCCATCAGATTCCCGGTATTCCGGGAGCGGAGGGACGGGTCGGGCCGCCGTTACTGCTCGGGACTTTCGGACCGCAACGATTACGGGACCCGGCGTATGGAGGGAACGCGAAGACCCTGCACGAATACGTGGTCGAATCGGTGCTCGAGCCGGGCGTCTTTGTAGTGCCGGGCTATCCGCCTGACACGATGCCGACCTGGTATGGCGCAAAGCTAAGCGCCTTGGCTCTTGAGAAGATTGCGGCGTATCTCGAACAGCAAATGATGAAGGAAGAGACCCAGAAGCAGTAGCGACGAAACCGCTTCGGCGGGTACGGTTACAGTTTGCGAATCGGCCTGACGTTGCCCGGGCCCCCGCCCTGGATCTTGAACGGGCTTTCGCCCGTCGCCTGAGGGCCTTTGTCCAGGAGGGCATTGATGGCGTCATCTCCTTTGAGGCCTTCGAGCTTGATCTTCAGGCGCAGGTTGTTGGCGCTGTCGGCGTTGATGAGGGCTTGCTCCAAGGTGATCTTGTTTTCCTTGTAGAGTTGCAACAAGACATAGTCGAATGTTTGACAGCCCTCATCGATGCCTTGTTCCATCGCTTCCTTGAGCGTGTCCACCTCGGCTTTTTTGATCAAATCCTTGATGCGCGGCGTATCCATCATGATTTCCAGGGCAGGCACCCGCTTGCCGTCCGTCGACGGCACCAGTCGCTGGGATACGATCGCGCGGAGATTGAGAGAGAGCTGGAGATAGATCTGCGCATGCCGCTCAACGGGGAAAAAGTTCATGATCCGCTCGATGGCCTGGTTGGCGTTGTTGGAGTGCAAGGTGCCGATACAGAGATGGCCTGTTTCGGCAAACGTGATGGCGGCCTCCATGGTTTCCGTATCGCGGATTTCACCGATGAGGATCACGTCAGGTGCCTGGCGGAGCGTATTCTTGAGCGCGTTTTGGAATGACAGCGTATCGAAGCCGACTTCCCGCTGAGTGATCAGCGACTTTTTGTGATTGTGGACGAACTCGATCGGGTCTTCGACGGTGACGATGTGGCCAGGATGGACGGAGTTTCGATGATCGATCATGGCGGCGAGCGTCGTCGATTTTCCGGACCCGGTGGCGCCGACCACGAGGACGAGTCCGCGCTTCGTCATGGCGATGTCTTTCATGATCTCCGGCAGGCGCAGCTGCTCCACCGTCTGGATTTCCGCTTTGATATGCCGGAATACCAGCCCGACGTTGCCTCGTTGCCGGAAGATATTCACCCGGAACCGGCCGAGCTCCTTGTAATAGAGAGCCAGATTCATCTCCATCTTCTCTTCGAACTCGCTGCGCTGCTGGCCGCGCATCAGTGCCAATGCCAGCGCCTCCAATTGTTCATTGGTGAACGGCGGTGTGTTGGCCGGCTGGGTAGAGCCGTGGACACGGTAAGACGGCGGTGAATCCACCGTCAGATACATGTCGGAGGCTTCTTGATCGACCATGACCTTGAGTAGCGTGCGGATATCCATCATAACTCCCTTAGTCCGAAACGCGATGACTTATGCTGCTCCGCTTAGCGGCGAGCCGCCGAAGAGATTGGGGCTCATACTGCGTGACTGGGCTTCCGCCTTGGTCACGAGGCCGCGCGTGGCCAGTTCGACCAGCGCCATGTCCATCGTCTGCATGCCGTCTTTTTGACTGGCCTGCATGATGCCCGGGATCTGGTGGAGTTTTCCTTCCCGGATCAAGTTCCGGACCGCTGTGGTGGCGACCATGACTTCGAGGGCGGCCACGCGGCCACCGGCTTTCTTTTTCAGCAAAGTCTGGGTGATGACGGCTTCCAAGGCCTCCGATAGCTGGGTTCGGATTTGCGATTGCTGAGCGGGAGGAAACGCGTCGATGATGCGGTCGATGGTTTTCGGCGCACTAGAGGTGTGGAGCGTGCCGAAAACCAAGTGGCCGGTTTCGGCGGCCGTCAGGGCCAGCTGGATAGTCTCCAGGTCACGCATTTCACCGACGAGGATGATGTCGGGATCTTCACGGAGCGCAGATTTGAGCGCATTCGCGAAGGACAGGGTATGCACACCCAGTTCACGCTGGTTGACGAGGCACTTCTTTGTTTTATGGACGAACTCGATCGGGTCTTCGATGGTGATGATGTGGCCCTCAAACGTATTGTTGAGGTAATCCACCATCGAGGCGAGGGTCGTCGACTTACCGGAACCGGTCGGACCGGTGACGAGAATAAGTCCCTTTTCCTTATCGCAGAGCTGACGGACGATCGGGGGCATGCCGAGCTTTTCCATCGGAATGATTTCCGTGGGGATGTTCCGGAACACGGCGCCGAGTCCGCGGTTTTGCACGAAGACGTTCACACGGAATCGTGCAATGTCGCCCAGTTCAAAAGAGAAATCGCATTCCCGCTTTTCTTCGAAGTTCTTTCTTTGGGCGTCGCTCATCATGTCGTACACGAGCGCATGCGTTTCTTCAGCGGTCAACGGCGGATGATCGAGTTTTTTGAGGTCTCCATGGAGGCGGATCATTGGTGGTTCGCCGGCGCTGATGTGACAATCCGATGCCCCTTCTTTGGCTGAAAATGTCAGCAGCTTTGATATATCCATGAAGACAGCTCCTTCGATCCGCGTGACTGGATGGTGGCGGCCAATACAGGACGTGATGATGCCACATGTCGGTGGGAAAGCAATTAAATCTCTTGAATCAGACGCGATCAGAGAACGCCGGTGTCCTGTCCGGTTCGTTCGAAAGCGGCGAGCCCCTGATCAATTTGCGCTGGCGTGTGTTCAGACGTCACCGTAATACGAATTCGGCTGGTGTCGGCAGGGACGGTGGGAGGGCGAACTGCGGGAGCGAAGATACCGTTTGCGAGCAGTTGTTCTGCAAAACGGAGGGCGGTATCCGCTCGGCCGATCAAAATCGGCATGATCGGGGAGACACTGGCTGCCAAGGTGAAGCCTAATCGCTGCAGTCCTTCAAACAGGCGTTGACGATTGTCCCACAGGCGGCGGCGCCGTTCAGGCTCTCGCTCGATGATGCGCAGGGCGGCGAGTGCTGCAGCCACAGACCCGGGTGGCGGCGCCGTGGCAAACATGAATGACCGGCAGCGATGCAAGAGATACTGGATCGCGTGGTGGGTGCCGGCTATGAACGCGCCGCTTGATCCCAAGGCTTTTCCCATCGTTCCCATGTGCAGGGCCATGCGCTTTTCAAGGCCAAAGTGCTCGACTGTTCCGCGTCCATGAGCCCCCATGACGCCGGTGCCATGCGCATCGTCCACGTAGAGGTCGGCTTCATGGGCTTCGGCGAGAGCGGTCAGGTCCGCGAGGGGAGCAAGATCGCCATCCATGCTGAAGACCCCGTCTGTCACGATCAATGTGCGGCGGCCGATGCGTCTACTTGAGAGCAGCCTGGCCAGGTGCTCCATGTCGTTATGCCGGTAGATTCGCACGTCTGCTCCGCTCAAACGACACCCATCGATCAAGCTGGCATGGCAGAGGCGGTCCGCAAGGATCAACCCGCCCGAGCTGATGAGAGCGGGAATGGCGCCGATGTTTGCAAGATAGCCTGACCCGAACGTCAGCGCCGATTCTGTGCCCTTGAACCGCGCCAGGGCTTCCTCGAGGTGTTGATGCGGGGGTAGCGAGCCGGACACTAATCGGGCCGCGCCCGATCCCGCTCCGTAGGTTTGAGTGGCCCGGACGGCGGCACCGACAACGTCGGAATGACCTGCAAGTCCGAGATAGTCATTCGACGCGAACAATAAGACGTCGCGCCCTCCGACGCGCACAACAGGGCCCGTGCCGGATTCCAGCGGCAGCACCCGTCTCGTCAGGTGCTTTGAGGCCAACTGCGCGAGGTAGTCTTCAAACATGTTGAATGACGGTTCTGCGATGGCCGAGTCATGGCTGCAGGCAGGCACTTGCCTGCCATCATTGCATTGACAAGTTCGTAACTTCCTTAGTATAAGGCGCGAGGATAGGTCGAAGAAATGGGTTCTCACGTCGTCTGATGTCCCGATGAGTTACCGCATCAAGATTCCCGCCAAGACGCTGCAAGTCGACGAAGCGCACCTGCTCAGTGGATTGGAGCATCAACTCCACCGCCTGCAGGAATACCGTCGTCCCTTGCTGGTCGGCTTCGCCGTACTGTTTCTCGCGGTTGCGGCGGTCGGCGGTGTACTCTGGATGGACCGGCAGGCCTCCCAGAAGGCCCATGAACTGGAGCGGGAAGCCGCGCACCTGCTGACGGTCCGTGCAACGGCCGATCCCCAAAATGCCGATACGCTGTTGACGCAGGCCGTGGCGAAGTATCGGGAAGTGATCGAACAGTATCCTCGTACCCCCACGGCGCCGTTGGCCATGTATCATCTTGGCAATGCGCTGGCGCTGGCCAACGATCTGCCGGGAGCGATCGAAACGTACCAACGCTTCATGCTCCTGTACGGCAGTCATTCCGCCCTCGCGGGACTGGTCCAACAGCGCCTGGCGTATGCTCATCTCTTGAAGGGAGACCGAGACCAAGCGGCCAAGGAGTTTGCCGCCATCGTGGAGCGCCCGGGAGCCTTGCTCAAGGATCAGGCGCTGTTTGAATTGGCGCGCTTGGAAGAATCGCAGTCGCGTCCCGAAGGAGCGCTGGCCCACTACCAGGAACTCATCAAAACCTATCCCACCTCACCGTTCGCCAGCGAAGCGACGATTAGAACCAAAGTGCTCGACGTGAAGCAATCGAAGGACGCCTCTTCCCAGTCAAGTCCCGCTGTCCCTGCCTCTCCAGCAAAAAAGCCGTAGCCGTGCGTCCGCGACACGCACTGATCCGTTCAAGAGGGCGAGCTGGTTGTTTCAGCGGCCGATGACGAGAAAGTCGCCCGGTCTGATCGTCGGACCTGTGAGATTGTTTCTGGTTTTGAGGGTCTTCAGCGGAATCCGAAAGCGGCGAGAGACTTTCTCCAAGGTGTCCCCCACGCGGACTTTGTACCAGCGAGAGCCGGCCGACGCAAATTGAGGTTTTGCCTCCCGGGGGAATTTATAGGTGGGGACGCGATCGAGGAGCTGTTCGACCTTGGCCTTCGTTCCAACCGGAACTTTCAGCAGATACGCATCGTCGCCTGGCGGAGTCGCATCACGACGAAGCTCCGGATTGAGCAGTCGGAGTTCCGAGAACGGGATACCCGTGGCGTTCGCGATTGCATGGAAGTGCAGCGGCCTCGTGACCACGACTTCCTCAAATTGATGGGGGGCGCTGGCCTCTTGCGGGAAGCCATAACGGTTCGGATTTTTAGCAATGATCGTGGCCGCCATGAACCTCGGCACATACTCCTTGGTCTCACGACGGATCAACCGCGTCTTTGAGATGTCGGTAAAGCTCTCGGCTTGGGCTTTCTGCAGCGCCCGCATGACCTTCCCCTCGCCGGCATTGTAGGCCGCCATGGCCAGGGGCCAGGCGCCGAACAAATCGTACAAATCGCGAAGATAGCGGGCTGCCGCGACCGTCGACTTGATCGGATCACGTCGTTCGTCGACGTACGCATCCACGCGCAAACCGTAGACTTTTGCCGTGCCTTTCATGAACTGCCATGGCCCTGTGGCTTTCGCACGCGAGTAGGCATACGGATTAAACCCGCTTTCCACGAGCGACAAGAAAACGAGATCGCTCGGGAGGTGGAATTCAGCGAAAATATTCTCGACCAGCGGTCGATACCGGCTTAGCCGCAGCAGCCATTGCTCAAAACGGTTTCGGATGGAGGTGTTGAAGTACCGAATGTGACTTTGCACAGAGGAATCCATGACGATCGGCACATTGTAAAGTTCACCTGGCTCGGTCAGGCCGCCGAGGGACGGCACCGTTTCCGCCGTTTCAGCCGGGGCATCAAATGCGTCGGTGAAGCGCGCGGTAGGTGACTGCTGCGGTGGCGTGACGACCAAGAGGTCTTCAGCCAGGGGCACGCGGCTTTCGGGCTGCGATGCGCCGGAAGTTGAAGTGTCAGGGGGCAGCTCGGTTTCGACCGGGACGAGATTGGCGTCCGGTTCGTCCGCCGGATCGACGGCCGGCTCGTCGGTTGAAGTGATGACAGGCGGCGCTTCGGCGAGTTGAGATGCCATGTCGGATTCCGTGATGGTACCGGCGAGTCCAGGAGCCGGTCCCAGACAGAGGAGGAGAGCGAGAAACCCAGCTTGAGACGTGAGCAGCCTGATCAGGACGCCATTGTGGAATCGAACATGCAGCATATGTGCAGCTAGACTATCTATAGGCATGAAAGTTGTCAAGGAATTGCAACGGAATCGAGGTCATTCTTTCGTAGGAGACGCCTCCCGCGGCCGTTGCATCTTCACATCGTCGGAGGTTCCTCAGCATATTGGAATCACGGTTGTCAGCATGAGTCGTTGCCTTGACAGTCTTCGAAGGGCGGTGTTATCGTCGGCCCTTCCCTGAGCCGCATTCCCCGCATTTCCATTCCAGGAGGAGTCGTCAATGCTCAAGCGGTATCTGCTAGCTCCCGGTCCAACCCCTGTGCCGCCGGAAGTGTTGCTGGCCATGGCCAGGCCCATGATCCATCACCGGGCGCCTGAGTTCGACCCGATTTTTGCCGAGGCGCGGGAAGGGCTGAAATGGCTGTTCCAAACGAGAAACGACGTGCTCATGCTGGCCGCCTCCGGCACAGGTGGAATGGAGGGCTCCGTCTCGAATTTCCTCTCCCCAGGCGACAAGGCACTCTGCATCAACGGCGGAAAATTTGGAGAGCGCTGGGGAAAGATCTGCAAGACGTTCGGCGTTCAGGCCATCGAACTGAAAGTTGAGTGGGGGCATGCGGTCAATCCGCAACTGGTGAAGGACGCCCTCAAAAAGGATCCGGCCATCAAGGCTGTGTACGTGCAGGCGAGTGAGACCTCTACGGGCGTCTCGCATGACGTGAAGGCCTTAGGCGAGATTGTCAAAGCTCATGATCAGACCATTCTGGTCGTCGATGCGATCACGGCGCTTGGTGTGTTCGACATCAAGACGGATACCTGGGGACTCGATGTCGTCATTACGGGGTCACAGAAGGCCTTGATGCTGCCGCCCGGCCTTGCCTTCGTGAGTGTGAGCGACAAAGCATGGGCCCTGGCGGACAAGGCCAAGAATGCGGCCTTCTATTTCAATTTCAAGAAGGAACGAGAGAATCAAGTCAAGAATCAGACGGCCTTCACCCCGACGGTCTCGTTGATCATCGGGCTTCAGGAAGTGATCAAGATGTTGAAGGCCGAAGGCCTCGACAAGATTTTCGCCCGTCAGGGACAGTTGGCTCACGCCATGCGAGAAGGCATGAAAGCGGCAGGCCTTGCCTTGTTTCCCAAGGAATCACCCAGTGACGCCTTGACGGCCGTGTCAGCGCCTGACGGCGTGGATGGACAAGCGGTCTATAAGAACCTGCGGGTGCAGTATGGTATTACCGCTGCCGGCGGACAGGACCATCTTAAGGGCAAAATTTTCCGGTTGTCCCACATGGGATACGCCGACCGGTTCGACGTCATTACGGCCGTTGCCGCAACGGAAATGGTGCTGAAAGGACTCGGTCATCCGGTGAAACTCGGGAGTGGCGTGGCCAAGGCGCAAGAAATATTGATGGCCAAATAGGCAGACACGATGAAAATTCTCGTCAGCGACAGTCTCTCCAAGCAAGGCGTCGAACTTCTCGAACGAGCCGGCTTTACCGTTGTGGTGAAGTCGAAGATGCCGAAAGACGAACTGTTCAGGGAGATCAAGGATGCCGATGGACTGATCGTGCGCTCGGGCACAAAAGTGACCGAGGAACTGATCGCCGCCGCCGAGAAGCTGAAAGTCGTCGGCCGCGCCGGCTCTGGCCTGGACAACGTTGATACGCCGGCGGCGACCCGCCGCGGGATCGTCGTCATGAACACACCGGGCGGGAACACCGTGACGACGGCTGAACACACGATGTCCATGATCTGCGCGATGAGCCGCCGTATCCCGCAGGCGACGACGTCCGTGAAGGCGGGCAAGTGGGAAAAAGATAAATTCATGGGTGTCGAGCTCTTCAATAAAGTGCTCGGCATCGTCGGTGTCGGGCAAATCGGCAGCCATCTGACGAAGTTAGCCCAGGGCGTCGGGATGCGCGTCATTGCCTATGATCCCTATCTCGCGGCCGAACGGGCGGAGAAAATGGGCGTCGAGATGGTATCGATCGCCGAACTATTTCGGCGGGCCGACATCATTTCCGTCCATACGCCATTAACGCCTGAAACGAAGAATCTCATTGATGCGCAGGCGATCGGGACGATGAAGCCC
>DASTJX010000143.1:0-14037 GCA_035716265.1 Nitrospira sp. | reverse complement strand
GAGATCTGTTCGATCTATGAAGCGAGACCGGCTGCCTGCCGGGAGCTGCTCGTCACCTCCCCCGCAGAACTCTGTGACAACCTGGCGGAGAATCCCGTGCAACCCGTTCCGGTCTCTGTTCGCATCGGGACGGTACTGGGCCTGCTTTGGGCCAACCTGACCACCACATCCGCCCGCCTCATTCCGCTCCCTCTGGCATTGGACTGGGCCGCGCAACATCGGGACGACGCGACACAAGCCTGGGCCGGCTCGTATTTGATCGACCAAATGCTGGATTCGATGTGGCGCTTCCTCAGTCAGGAATTCGAGCGACGGGGCCAGTCGCCCAGGCCGTGAACCCATCAGCCGTGAACTGAGAACAAGGAGTGCAGGCAATGCAGAAGCCGGTGATTACGTGCTTGGACCTGGAAGGTGTCTTGGTTCCCGAGATCTGGATCAATGTTGCGCTGAAAACCGGCATTGAAGAACTGAAGACGACAACACGCGAGATGCCGGACTACGATGCGCTCATGAAGCGCAGACTGGCCATCCTGGTTGAGCACAAACTGACCATCGCCGATATCCAGGAGGTGATTGCCGGCATGGGACCGTTGGAGGGCGCCGGCGAGTTTGTCACCTGGCTTCGTGAGCGTTGCCAGGTTATCATCCTATCAGATACGTTCTATCAGTTTGCCTTGCCGCTCATGCGTCAGCTCGGCTTTCCAACACTCTTTTGCAACCAACTGCAGATTGATGGAAAAGGCAAGATCCTGGCCCATCACATGCGCATGCAGAACCAGAAGAAGCACTCGGTTGCCGCCCTGAAGTCTCTGAATTTTTTCACAATGGCCGCCGGGGATGCCTACAACGATACGGCTATGCTTGCCGAGGCGGACGCCGGCTTCTTCTTTCGTCCGCCCGATCACCTGCCAAAGGAGTTCCCACAGTTCCCGGTGACGCACACCTATCAGGAACTGCAGAAACGCTTTGCTGAGGCCGGCAAACTCAACGGTTAGCGGGCAATCAACCAAAGAAAAAGCCTCGTGGAGGGTCGCTCCACGAGGCTTTCATTTTCAGGCATCAGGCGGATCGCGCCTCACACCCAGTCTTGACTCAGTTCTTCTTAGAAGTTCATCCAGAGCTGGACATAGGCCCACTGTTGGTCGTTGCCCGTGCCCAAGTTCTGCTCAATGTACGAGCCGGAAAACAGATGGCCATAGGTGGCCTGGAAGGCCATTTTGCCATCCATGAACATGCGGGTCCATGTGAAGTCGACTTCCTGACCGATGTGCCGCGACGTATTGCCGGCCTTTGAGAAAACATACACGCCCTGGGCGCCCCGATACCAGTTGTCCTTGGAGTTCGCCAAATTCAGGTGCGTGTACCAGATCTCGAAGTGATCATCCTTGGACGGGCGGAATTGGAGGTTGCCCGATGGGCTCATCATGTTCTTCCAGGCCTGGATGTCCATATAGCCCATGTGGATGTGGTTTGTGGGGAAGAAGTTTTCGAACGTGTTGGCGGAGCTACAGTTTCCAGCGGCCGCATTGATCGTACAGTTCGCGCGGCCATCGCCCGAGGCATAGTCGAAGTTGACGGCGATCCTTGGCTTCCAGGCTGACTGGTAATGCGTATAGCCGATCCAGTTTCTGGTTGCCCAAGCGTTGATGTGCAGGTTCCGCTGCTGCCCATAGCCGTTCTGAATGGCATTGACGCCACCCGCACTGCCCATGGATCCGAACTGATAGGACGTCTCATTGATGAAATCAAAGTTGCCCTTCCGCATCTCGATGCGGTTACCTACCATGTGCCGACTTTGATTCGAGTGCTTGGCTGTTCCCAGACCTTGCCCTGAGTTGTCTTGGGACGCATAGCGGTTGGAGTAGTAGACATAATAGGGTTCGATCAAGAACCCAGGCACTGATTTGATTTGGTTATAGAAGATGAACATGTCGGCATCGCGCCCGCCGTCCTGTCCGTTTTGCGCGTTACCGGCCACTGGTCCCGCCAAGCTGCCCACAGGAGCTGCCTGGCTCAGATCGCTCTCCGAATTTCGGAACCACCCGCCGTACACATCCCAGGCCTTGGTGCTGTACTGCAGCATGACACCGTCGTGGCTATAGCCCGTGTTGGCCCAGTCGAAGTGCCCGAATAGCGAGTGGTTACCGAAGATCACGTATTGCCGGCCGGCCTTCACGCTGAGCCCCTGCACTCCGGCGAAGTTCCTGACCAACACGTAGGCCGCGCGAACGCCAAGACGCCCGCCGTTTCCGTTGATACCGGTTCCCGTCGATGTCCCGTTATGGTTGAGCGGATCACCACCGTTGCCGGCATTGAGCTGGTTGCCGTTTCCACCCCAGGTGGCGGCATCGATGATTTCCATGTAGAAATTCACGTCCGGAGAGAGGTCATACCCCAAGCCCAGGCGCACCCACTGTTGGACATACGCATCATTGGCTTTGGTGCCTGCATTCGCAGTACGCGCTCCCGGCGCTGCACCGATGGCCGCGGGCCCGTTACACGCTCCGCCAACCGGCGCACCACCGCCGAAGCAGACGTTGTTCCGCATTTCCGGCCGCACACGGAGGTCCGCACGCATCCAGAAGTTCTTGATGTCGAAGTTTTTCCCGATTTTCGGATCGTAGAGCTCGTAGGCTTCTTTTTGGGGCATCGCACGGGGGATGGCCGGGAGGTTGGTGATTTTTTCTCCCTCCGGCAACTGGAAGGCCGCTTGGGCTGGAGCTGCTATAAACGACAGGCCCGCCGCCATGACGGCGGCGCTGAAGAAGGTGGCAACGTGAACCCACCCTATCCGAGCTAGCAATCTTCTCATAACATTCCTCCTGTGAATTGGATTACAGCCTACCCGCTAAGGGATTCATCGGTCTTGGCTGCCGACTTGCCATCCAACTGCGCTCACACTGACAAACTTCTTTTTCTTCGTTTGCCGGTTTGGAAAGCCGTTGTGCCCACGCTTTCCTGAACTTCACTGGACTCATGACAGAGGTAAGTGTCTATCAACGCTCCTTTATTGACTAGTAATTTCGTATATGTGAGCGGAAACTGTCGTACTCACCTGCCTGTCACTGCCGATCGGGTCGAGAGGCCGTCACCCCCTTCCCTGCATCATGGAACAGCCCGTGTTTTCTGTTCCTTAGGTCCTACGTCTGGTTATCCGTTCCTGAAGATCCGCTCGGCTTGTCAGCCGGCGTGGTCGCCTGGTTGATTTCCTCCTCCGCTTCTTTCATTGAGGCCTGGAAGTCCTGTTCGACCATCTTGACCTCCTGCTGGATCATGTTGAGCTCGGGCTCGACCGATTTGCGCAGGTCTTCGGCCGTATCCTTAAAGCCTTTCACCGCTTTGCCCACTTGCCGCCCGACTTCCGGCAACTGCTTGGGGCCGAACAGCAGAAACGCGATGACCAGGATAATGAGTATTTCGCCGGCACCTAATCCGAACATAAATCGTCATACGTGCTGCGTGAAACGTCGTGCATGGATCTTATGGATCTGCTTCACGTCTGCCGCATAACGTCTCACGGTAGTCACCCTTGCTTGACTTGCTGCTCTGGTTGAGGCGGAGGGGGAGCCGGCTGGGCACCCTGTCCTTGTGCCATAGGTGTCGGCTGGGCCGGCGCCGGCTCGACCGGCGGCGGAGTCACATCAATGGCATCGGCTTCATGGACACTCTTCTTAAAACCCTTAATGGCCTTCCCTAATCCCTCGCCCAATTGGGGGATTTTGCCTGCGCCGAAAATAATCAGCACAATGATGAGAATGAGCAGCAGTTCCATCCAGCCGAAAGAGCCGAACATCAGTACACTTCTCTTTCTTCCATGTCTCCCCCCAACACGGCAAAACGCGACCTTTACGTAACCCGAAAGGTGGGGATCTCGTCCAAATTGGGGGGAGGCTATAGAAATACGTGAGATTAGTCAAGTTTAATTTCACGGAAAAGGCGATTCGCCAAGGGGGTCTTGACCCCAGATCAGGAAGGACAAAACTGAGATCAGGAAGGACGGATGGACAAGTGGAAGTAGTCGACCGGAGCGGGAGGCGCCGTCAGGGCGATATGAAATAATTGCGGATCGTACCCCACGTCTTCGAGATCCTTTGATGCACGAGTCAGTTCCTCCTCGGTGAGGTAGGAAACGGTATCGGGTAACCCGGCCGGCTTAAGCCCTTCGACCAATGCCTGCAGGGCCTCTCGCGCTTCAGAAGGTATGTTCGCGCGGATCGGGAAATCCATTCTGGTAGGATAAGGGCTTTCATAAGTGAGGTTGATGGCCTTGATGGTCTTGAGAATCAGGCGATCCTGCTCCCATGGCTCGAGCTTATGGCCTGCCGTCGGATGCGTGGCTAAGAGATCCATCAGCGTCAACACATTCGTTCCCAAGCTCCGGCCGATGAACTCCCGCTGAGGTTCGATCACAGCCGTCACACCGCCCACTTGCTTGGCGACTGCCTCAGCAAGCGCGAAATTTACCATGAAGCTTTGCTGTCCTCCGAACTGACCGGAGCAGGGCTTGTCCGGGTCGTTCAGGACCTTGTGATCGGCTGCTCCGGCGTCAAAACTGCTGAATCCAACCGCATCCGGCGCGAGAAGGCGTTTCGCTTCTCTCATAGTGAGATACGCGCCGATATTGACAGGCACCACCACCTGATCGTCGATGCGACGAAGGAATTCCGTGATCGTTTTCCTATATGGAACATCTTTCCATTCGACCGGCCGGTATTCGCGTTCCCACACAAGATCGTCGAAAAAAGAAGGAAACTGCTTCAGTTGATCTGCATCCTTGGATTCGAAGGCACGAATAAATCCGGCCCAATCCTCGATTTTTGCATGCAGGACATCACTCAAATTAGGCCGAAGAAATTCCTCTTCAATGTCGCCGCCTTGCCGGGACATCAGCTTGGTGGCTAAGTCGTTCCAAAGCTCATTACAAAAGATGCGGTCGACTGCCCCATCGGCCAGGCTCTCGATGTGATCCACCGTCGATCGCAGCATCTGGACCTTGTCACGATGGTCCGCCAGCCCAGGATGGTTCCAGGCTCCGTCCAACATCGTCTGCTCCCAGTCCACAAGAACGTAGCGGACTCGCGGGTACACCCGCCCCTCGCGGTCGATTGTCCGAAGATGGTGGAGAAAGGAGGCAGCCAAATTGCCATTGCCTGGGCCGAGTTCGACAACCGTCAAGGGCCGGGAAGCGGCTCCAGCCTGCTGGGCCTGTGAGACTTTGTCCCGCTTGGATACCTGTTCAAAGTAGTCTGCCGCCAACGCATGGGCCAGGCGGTAATCGGCGGAGGCGAACGTCTGATAAAAATGGCGGACTTGATCGCCCCGGAAGCGGTAAAAGAGGTGGTTGATGTGCGCCTGCCATTGGTCGACGGCCTTCCAATCGCCGATGAGCTGGGGTAAAGCGTCCGCGTCTTGCAGCATAGTCGGTAGAGTCCCTTATCGCGGTCGAAATTCTAGCAGACGGGTTTCAACGGCCGCAACTGCCAGAACCAATGAACGGACGGGGTGGCTGCCTGCGCTGAACGCCCGTCGTTGACTCGTAGGATTCAGGGTTCATTGGTTCCTGCCCCCGCAGCCCCTACGATTGGTCGATCGTTTCTAGCTATTGATTGTCAATGACCTTGGTCTATTGACCGGCCAAGGTTTCCTTGACACCTGATGTCTAACGGGTGTACTAGAAAGTGACGAAATCACATTTGGCGATGGAGTTCGCCTGATCGCTGACCGTTGTGGGTCAGCTGATGACTCCTACCGGGAAACCCCGCGTAGGAGTTTTTTTATGCAAACAATTTGTGTTTCGCTTCTGAGAAGAAGGCAGAAATGTTGACGAAACTGCTCGTTCCATGGGCGTTACGACGGCGAGCACTCGACGTAGACAAGGGATGAGTAGCGAAATACACGCTCCCGAGTCGAAGCATCAAAGGATCTAAAAGTATCCTACGACTGTGCGGTTCTCTTGATTGATCGCGAGGGGCTCGATGGAAGATGCATTTACGGTTGCTGCACTGTGGTTACTGTTAGCCTTGTTATCCGCATTCGTGGCTTCATCTCTTCGTCTCTCTATCGCCCTTGTGGAGATTTGTGTGGGCGTCGTTGCTGCCGCACTGTTCGGCGTGTTGGGGAGTACAGACCTTCTGGCAGCGAACTCTGAGTGGCTCCGCTTTCTGGCCGCCATCGGCGCCGTGCTGCTCACGTTTCTGGCAGGGGCCGAACTCGATCCGCAGGTGATGCGAACCAAACTCGCGGAGGTGAATGTCGTTGGCTTGATCGGGTTTTTTGCTCCATTCTTTGGCTGTGCTGCGGTTGCTCACTATGGGTTGGGATGGAATTCTGAGGCAAGCTGGTTGGCAGGAATCGCGCTGTCGACGACTTCAATGGCGGTCGTGTATGCCGTAATGCTGGAGACGGGTCTCAACCAAACGGAGTTTGGAAAAGGGATTCTTGGCTCATGTTTCGTGAATGATCTAGGCACCGTGATTGCGCTGGGACTTTTATTTTCGCCCTTCACCTTCAGGACTGTGATCTTTGTTCTGGCCACTGCGGTATTGCTTACTCTGCTCCCAACTATCACCGCCTGGCTGACGCACCATTATGGGCATCGTACGGCGGCAATCAGAACGAAATGGGTCATGTTCGTGTTGACCGGCCTTGGAGCATTAGCGCTCTGGTCGGGAAGTGAGGCCGTGTTACCCGCCTATCTCGCCGGCATGGTGTTGGCCGGAGGCGCGGCCAAAGACGCGCATTGGATGCGACGATTGCGAACGCTTACGGTCGGATTTCTCACTCCATTTTATTTCCTCCGTGCGGGTACGCTTGTCTCGCTTCCTGCATTGCTGACCGGTCCCATGATCTTTCTTGTCCTCTTGGCAGGAAAAGTCGCTTCGAAGATTTTTGGGCTGTACCCTTTCATCAGCTTCTTTCGCACGAACCACAACGAGCGATGGTTCTACACATTGCTCATGTCGACCGGCCTGACATTTGGCACTATTTCAGCGCTCTTTGGCTTATCACACCGCCTGATCACCCAAGAACAGTACTCCTTTCTAGTCGCCGCCGTCATTGCCAGTGCGGTAGTCCCGACCGTGATCGCAGGGAAAGCGTTTTTGCCTACCCATTTGCTTGAGAAAAGGAGCGCATCACACCGAGGACACCGGGAACCAACCCTAAGCGAGGAAGGCTAATCATCGCCCTCAAATGTTTTTTGGACAAAAGCTCTTGCAGGAAGGGTGCGGGAAAGCTTCTCAGGCTCTCGATGGCCCGGGGAGTGGTCATGCGAACCATGCGTCTTTGAATCAGCAATTATCCTGGTCATCCAATCTACCTTTGACCAGGACAGATGAAGTGGAGAAATGGGAGCCGAAATGTGAAGACATGGAGGCATTTTCCTAATGAAGAGGGTACGGCGATGCGGAAAACTCGAGTCACGAGCTTGACACCCTCAGCCTCCGGGTGTACGAAATTTGTCATGCGGCTTGGCATTCTCCTTATTGGCCTATGGCTCTGTTTCTGGCCTGTCAACCTGCCTGCGGAGGAACTTCCGCTCACCACAGCTCCATCGAACTCCGATCTTGAGAACCGCCCCGAAAACATCACATCATATGATTTCGACGCGCCTCCTCAAGGGCTGTTCCGAAGCATCACTTTGGCTGAAGGGTTTGAGGAAGAGTTGGGCTTTCGCCGCACGCACGAAATTGTCCCGGTCAAGCCAACCGAGCGATTCAGCCCAGATGTGCCGGGCATTTTCATCGTTTTCACGCTGCATCAGCACTACCAGGCCTTTCAGGTCTTCGGTCGCTGCTTTCCCGAATCGGTGTCCGGGCTCGATCCGCAGACGATGGTCGGCCAGGATGCGATGTACATCGCCCTTGAGGATGAATCAGGCTATTTGAAGCTGTCGTCACCGCAGGGCCGCTGGAAGCCGGGTCGGTACAAGGTCGAGATCCATGCAGGGGAACAGGTCAATGAGGTCAGCCTCATGGGCACCATGCGCTTCACCGTGGCGGCCTCTCAGGAACCATGACCAAGCCGAAGGCCGGAACCGGCCGACCATGACGGATCCCGCTCCACACACCTCCTTTCCACAATACCGGCTCACGAACACCGCCCAAGATATCTTTACTCAACTCGGACTCCTCATCCGCCTCGAACGGAAGATGTTCGGCATCATTGCATCGTATGCGGTCGCCATCGGCATGTTCATGTTGTGCGTTCCCATTGCCGTACAAGAACTGGTCAGTACCTTTTCCTTCGCCATCGAGCCCATTATGATCTTGACGCTCACCGTCGTGGTCGGGTCGGCACTGACCGGCGCCGCCGCCTTTCGCATTCTACAGGGCAGAGCCGTGGAAACACTGCAACAACGCATTTACGCGCGTATTGCGATCGCCTTCACGGAAACGCTTCCCAGAATTCGGGAAGAGGCATTCCTCCCGCAGCATGCCCACCGGTTCGCCGAGGCAGACCTCTTGACCCGTGCGCTCGTCGCGATGGTGGCCGATCTATTCAACGTGGCAGTCGTAGGCTCCGTCGGCCTGTCGCTGCTCGTCTTTTTCCATCCGTACTTTTTGCTCTATAACGTCATCCTCGTGGTCGGATTCGTCTTTCTTCTGACCGTGTTCGGGAAAGGCGGATTCCTCATTACACTGGAGATGTCCCGGTTGAACTACGACATCTACCATTGGATGCAGAATATCGCCGCCAACCTGCCGCATCTGCGGGCAGTCGGCAACAGCCCGTTTTTGATCCGCAAGACGGACGAATTGACGAGGGCCTATGCCAAGGTTCGCCAACGGCGGTCGGATCTCTTGACCGGACGGCAATACAAGGCTGCCGCGCTGTGGCAGGTGGTTGGACATGCGGGGTTGATCGGAACGGCTGGCTTGTTGGTGTCAATAGGCCAACTCACCGTCGGCCAGTTTGCAGCAGCCGAGCTGGTGGCCGGCAACCTTCTCCTCAACATGGACACCTTGGCCCGCCGGATGGTCCATATGTTTTTTGCTTTTGTCTCGTTTCGAGAACTGAACGCATTTTTTTCGCTTCCTCAAGATGAGACGGCCTCCCGAACCGTCGTACCCCTGAGTCAATTCGGCCTGGCAGGCATCAAAGTGACGGTCAGAAACGTGTCCTTTGCTTATCCCGGTGCTCCTGTCCTCTTTGAGCATTTTCACCTCGACGTCGCCCCGGCTGAGAAGGTGGTGGTGCTCTGCCACTCCAATATGCAAAAAACGGCGCTCTCAAGAATCCTGGCCGGACTCCTCACGCCGTCGACCGGTGTGGTGCGCTACAACGACATCAACCTGGTCGAGGTCAGCCTCGATTCGATCGACACGTGCCGGAGTCTGATGCTGGACTCGCATCCCACTTTGCTCGAAGGCACGATCGAGGACAACATCACGCTCGGACGGCAATCGATTGGGTACGAAGACGTCCAATGGGCCCTTGAATTCGTGGAGCTCGATGAAGAAATCGATCGGATGCCGGACGGGCTCACGACCCACATAACCGGCCAGAGCACTCAGTTCACGTTGAGCCAAATTCTCAGGCTGCTCCTCGCCCGCGCTATCGTCACCAAACCGCATGTCCTGATCGTTGAAGGCACTCTCCACAGCATGGCACCCTCCTTGCGAGAAGTGATCTTGCGCCGTCTGTGTTCCAAGGATGAACCATGGTCCATCATTTTCGTCTCCAATGATCCCACGTTCAGCAGCAACGTCGACCGGCAGATCACGCTCGAGCACCTGCCTTCTGTTTGAATCTCCCGGAGGCCTTCTGTACAATGCCGTGGTGATTCCTCCGCATGGTGTACGTGCTGCTCGTTTCCACTCCTCATGACCCACTCATCCCGGCCATGGATCTCGGTAGTCGTTCCTATTAAGGACGAGCGGGACACGCTTGTCTCATTGACTGACCAGCTCATAAAGGTGTTGCATGCTCGAGAGGAATCGCAGCACACGCCGTTCGAGATCATCTATGTCGACGACGGCAGCACCGACGGCAGCAGCGAGGTGTTGGATCGCCTAGCGGCTGAACATTCGTCGGTCATCGTGCTGCACTTCGATCGCAACTACGGACAATCCTCGGCTTTCGATGCGGGATTCAAGCAATCGACCGGGGCGCTGGTCCTGACGATGGACGGCGACCTTCAGAACGATCCAGCCGACATCGGCACGCTGCTGGCCCACACAGGAAAGTACGACTTAGTCTGCGGGTGGCGGACTGAACGGCATGATAGTCTCACCCGGAAAGTTTCGTCCCGGGTGGCAAATGCCGTGCGAAGCGCTGTGACAGGGGACCATGTTCACGACACCGGGTGCTCGCTCAAGGTATTCCGCCGGGAGGTCGTGGACCGGATGCAACTCTTTGTCGGCATGCACCGGTTCTTTCCCGCCCTTGCCCTCATGCACGGATTCACGGTGACCGAAGTCCCCGTCCGTCATCACCCGCGCATGCACGGCCTATCGAAATACGGCGTCGGCAACCGGCTCTTCAAAGGACTTTACGACCTTGTGGCCGTTCGCTGGATGCAGGACCGCGTCTTGAAATACCGCCTCCGCGACAAGTGATCGATGATACCGGACCCTGGCCATGCTCTCAGTTGAAATCCTCTGGCTTGCCATTGGTTTCCTCGGGCAAGGACTCTTTTTCGGCCGATGGCTCGTCCAATGGATCGTCTCCGAGCGAAAGGCCGAAAGCCGGATGCCGATCGCCTTCTGGTATCTCAGCCTGGTCGGAGGGTTGATTACCCTGGCCTATGCCATTTACCGCCGTGATCCGGTCTTTATCGCCGGACAGGGAATTGGAGCAGTGGTGTACATTCGAAACCTCATGCTGATTTATCGTCAAGGATCACACCGGCGTGCAGGACCGGTTCCTTCGGCTGGAAAACCTCAGTAACGCTCTCTCATGGACAGACCCGTTTCCCCGATATCCGGACACATTGTCAACCTCGCCGTCCTCATCCTCTTGTCAGGCCTCCTGTTTTTTCTTGGATTAGGCTCGATAGGATTGACCGATCGGGATGAGGGGCGCAACGCCGAAGCGGGGCGGGAGATGCTGGAAACGGGCAATTGGGTCAGTCCCACCTTTAACTACGAGCCACGTTTTGCCAAGCCCGCCCTCGTGTATTGGCTGATGAGTCTGTCCTATCGCTGGTTGGGAATCGATGAATTCGCCGCGCGCCTCCCGTCAGCTGCCTTTGGTGTCGCTCTGATTGTGCTCCAATACCTCTTTACCAGCCGATTCTGCGGGGCGGTGGTGGGCTTGCTCGGTGCCTTGATGTTGCTGTTGAACATCGAGATGATCGGTCTAAGCCGTATGGCCCTGACCGACAGCGTGTTGATCTGGTTCACGACACTGTCTTTATACAGCTTTTGGCTGGGCTTCCATGGACGGCAGAGCGAGCGCTGGTGGCGGTGGATCTTCTACTTCGCGATGGGGATGGCCACGCTGGCCAAAGGGCCGGTCGGATTTCTTGTTCCCCTCGTGACCATTGCACTGTATCTGACGGTGACCAAACAATGGCGTCGGTTTTGGCACGAAGGATCTCCTTTGGCGGGACTCTTGCTCTTTGCCGTTGCGGCACTGCCTTGGTATCTCATCATGTGGTCTCTTCACGGGACAGACTACGCGGCATCCGCGCAAGCCAATACGGTCGGCCGCTTCCTCAGCCCGATGGAAGGCCACGGTTTCACATTCCTGTTCTATGTGCCCGTCCTGTTGTTGGGTTTTTTCCCGTGGAGCGGCTGGCTGCCTTTTGCCTGGTATCAAGCCTACCGAAGCTGGCGAGAGGCACGAGGCGAACTATGCATTTCGAGCGACGGGCAGAAGAGTAGTCCAGCTGTCTCCGCTTCACCGTCCCGCACCACAACGGCATGCTTGGAATGGTTCGCGGCGACGTGGGTCTTCGGCGTGTTTGTGTTTTTTACGTTGTCCTCGACCAGGCTGGCTCACTATATCGGGCCCCTGTTTCCAGCCGCCGCGCTGCTCACCGCGACTTACTGGCACCGGAGCCTCCACACTACCCAGACAATAGGCCGGCGCGCCTCGATCCATACCATGATGATCTTGGGCGGTCTTTTGGCGATTGGATTTGCATCTTTGCCGTCCTTGTATCCATCGTTTGCCGGACGCCTGGTGAAGGAGTTTCCGCTGGCGGCGACGATGACTCTCGGGAGCGGGCCGTATGTCGCCTCCGCCGTCCTGTTGGTCGGCATGGCGCTGGTCGGCTACTTCGGATTGAGTGAAGGGAGACGGGCTGGGGCATTCTGGGCTGCCGGGGGTTCTCTGGCCTTGTTGGCCTTGACCGTTATCCAATTGGTCATGCCGGGTCTCAATCGGTACTTCATCACGCCGCCCCAAATTCTTTCTTACGCTGCCGGGCTCAATCTGACGCCGACTGATCGGTTGCTTGTGTATGGATCAACCAGACCTTCAAACGTGTTTTATGCGAGACGCAAAGTGACATTCGTCTCGGAAGGAGAGGAGGCAATGATTGGTGAGGCACTCAGCCAGCCTGGTCAGACTATGGTGGTGCTGCCGGAGAGCTTCAAATCCAAGCTGCCGGCGGAAGCCGCAACCCTCGTGCCCATCCTTAGACAGCACGGCTATCTCCTGCTCGCCAGTCGGTCGATGGTCGCCATTCCTGAAGGCACCGTCTCGCCTCCGACTCGAGCCAATCCCGGCCATTGAACCTATCCCAGCTGCAGGGCCCCTCTCAATTCAAGCATCGTATACAACGACAGCAACAGCCCCAGTCCCAGCGCCGCCTCGCGGTACCAGGGGCAGTGAGGCGGCTCATCGGGCCGTCCTTGTCGACCCGCGCGCAACCAATGCGCGAAGCCAGTCAGAAGGGCGATCGTCGTCACCCCTACGGAGCCTGAGCACATCCCCAGGCCGAGGCCGATCAGCGCGAGAATGACGGCTCGAGTGGCATGGATAGGAAAGAGGGCAGGCCGCATCTTCATCAAGAGGAATATGAGCAGCGCCAACCAAGCCAGCAACAACCCAGCCTCAGTCAACACCCTTGCAGTCCATTCATCAGACACGGGATGCCCGATGGCGGTTATGACCGCAAGAAGGACTACAAGCGGCGGCGTCACGGCATAGAGCGCCGATGCCAGTGCTGTGCGCCATTCTTGTCGGCGCACGACGACGGCGCCGATCAGCACGCCGAAGACGGCGCCCGCGACGATGTCGGTCAAGAAATGTGACCCCCGGAAGAGTCGACTCGCGGAGATAGCCAAGGCGATGCCAAACACGACCCAACGGAGCTTGGGAAAGCGTACCGCCAGCACCGTGGCGATGGCAAAGGAGCACGTGGTATGGCCGGACGGAAACGAATCCCAACCATTGCCGGCGAACGGCGAAAACTCGGAGATGCCCGCATGCATGAACTTAGGCCTGGCACGGCCCACAACATGCTTGACGGCGGTGCTGCCCAGGCCGGCCACAACGTGAACAACGAGCGTTTCCCAGCCGGCGATTTTCCACATGGTGAACTTGAGCGCGTAGCCGACCGCCAAAAGCAGCGCGCTCACACACAAGAGGAATTCACTCCCGCCCACTAGATCGCCAATGTCACTGAGCCATGCCAGCCATGGATGGTGGAGATGGTCGATGTAATGATCGTTGAGGGAGCGCACATAGCGGGTGAGCGGGAAATCAAACTCAGGCAGGCTGAGTAAGGTCAGCACAAGGGCCGCGCAACACATGGCGAGCGACAGTACCGATGCGTAGGCTGCCGCCACAAGTCTCGACGAGTCTGATGCCGAACCGTCGGGCGCGCCATTCATCATGGAACCCAGTCGGCGAGAAACACATTGAATTCACCGGGGGCCTTCCCGTGACGGTCGGACACCCACACCAGCCGCGTCCCATCGGGAGAAAACATGGGAAAACTGTTGAACTGCCCCTCAACCGTGAGGCGTTCCAAGCCGGTTCCGTCGTCAGCGATGAGGAACAGATGGACACTCGGTCTGCCGCCCTCGCCTCTGGTCTCGACGTTGGATGAGAAGATTATTCTCTTGCCGTCCGGATGAAAAT
>DASTJX010000142.1:0-10005 GCA_035716265.1 Nitrospira sp. | reverse complement strand
GACGTCACGAAATCTCGCGATCTTGCCCAGATCGATTTTCCCCCATGCCTCGACCGGTACGGCGCCAACCTGCCAGTGCAGTTTTTCAATATCCACTCTCCCCGGCACAATTTCGACCTGGCCGCTGAGCTGATGGATCGGCAACGGCAAGGCCGATGTGCGAAACGCCAAATCGTGCGCCTCCACGCGTCCCTTGATCAGTTGAATGCCGCTATCTTTAAGCACACCCGCCGCATGAATCCACAGCCCCAGATTTCCATTGATGTCCACGCCGCTGAGTGCCTCAGACACGCCGGCCGAAGGCCATACGGCGGATACCAGCCGGATCAGCGATTGTGCGTCAGCGCTGCCCGCCGCCGAGAGATCCACAGTGGGCGAGTCGAAAGGATCTGAAATGACAGCGGTTCCTTCAGTGAGCTGCACACCGTCCGTTGCCGCGTGCAGCTCGCTCACACTAATCTGGTCGGATTTCAGTGTCATGCGAGCAGACACATCCCGGATTGGCGTCCTGCCGGAACCAACGATGAGCGCTCCGTTCGTGAGCATCGCTTCTGCCGCCCACTGTGGCTGAGACGAGGCGGTTCCCCTACTCGTCACGGTAGCGCCCAGGAGTGTCAGCGTTCCACCGGGCTTGTCCTCGGCAATGCGAATCTGCCATTCGACGGGGATCCATTCGATCGGCACCTTATGAAGCAGCTGCTGAACGGTCAAGGGTTTTGACGCCACAGTCAGGGCGTAGCTCGTGGTTTCTGTTCCAAGTCCCGCAACGTTGGCCGATCCCGTCAACACGATGGCGCCCGATTCCATGGTGAACTTCTGAACGACGAGTTCGTGTCCTGCTTGCCGAGGGACGACAAGGACATCGGCCCCGATGTGAACAATGTCTGGCAAGGCGCGGGCCATGGATGGTGGCAGAAAGAGAGAGGCCACCTGTCTGAGGTCGATTCCGCCGGCCTGCACGGCACCCGAGAAATGGAGGCTGTTGAGGAAGCCTGTGTCGGAATCACCGCCCTGGTTGAGCGGTGCCAGGACACCGATAAGGCTGATAGTCGAAAGTTGTGACCCCGAAGGCAGAAACGCCGAGACATTTACGTTCGCTCGTTGGGAAGACTCATCCACGCTCAGCATTGCTTGCACGCCGGTCAGCTCCTGGCTTTTGGGTCCCTCTCTGCTAAGCTCATCGATGAGACTGATCGTTCCCTTCGTGACTTGAAGGTCCATCACGGGCAGAGTGGGCGCATCAGAGTCCCGCGTCTCTACTGCCCGTGTCGAATCCTTGGAAGCAAGCAGAGGAATAGACCAATGGCCGGTTGCATCACGCCGTACGACGATCCGCGGAGCTTCGAACAGTAGTTGTTCGACGGCCCCGTCGCCCCGCAGCCACGAAAGCACGCTGAGCATTGCGTCGATCCGATCTGCGCGGAACAGATCAGCGGAAGCGTCGACCGGGCGGCTGACTACATTCACAACGCTCAGACGAATTCGCGGAATCAGCGATAGGGTCACGTGTTCGGCGTTAACCGGTTGCCCCAGATGTTTCTGCGCCCTGTGGAGAACCAGTTCTTTGAGGAGATAATCGGGCAGGACTTGCAGCAGAAGGAAGACGAAGACACTGATTAGGATCCCGAGGATCACGCCCCGGCGGAAGCGAGTCCCCGCCCGCGGCTCCGGTGTCTGGGGACTAAGGGAACTCGTTTCCGCGAGTTCCAGCGGCCCCCGTTGCGGCGCCGAGTGCTTAGCCCTGGCCGGCTGTGAGGAATACGGGACATTCATAACGCGGCCCAGGCCCAGCGCCAAGAGGCCTTCCGTGCCACGCTAATGGTCTTTCGGCTCGGAAAACATGGGCACGTTCAAGACCACCTGTTCGCGGCACAAGCGCGTGTGCGTATCCGTGCGCAAATCCGTGGTCGTTTTGAGGTTAGCATTGTACAACTTCGAAATGACCGTAAAGGGGCCGTCGGGGATCGCAATGGTTTTAGTCTGGCTCTTTTCGATAGTGCCGGTCCACCATGTTTTCCCCTTTGCCAATATATGAATCTGGGCCGTTTCAGTCTCCGCCCTGAACCGGCAGTCCACTTCAGACCCCAGCGCGCGATCAAAGGTGCCAAGAACCCCGGCTAGCGTACATCCCAGGAGTGCAAGTCTAATACTGATAGTGCTCACGGCTCGCAGAAGTCGATTTACAATGCTCATAAGCGCCTTCTCCTTCACAGTACAGCGGTGTATCGATCGGCATCAAGATGGTCACGAACGGGAGGACTGTGCACAGGAATCCCCCACGATCGGAGTCGGCTTGCGTGGTGGACATCCGGCCAGCGAAAGAGCAACGAGGGCCGTGACCAGCAACGCTGACGCGAGCTTTGCATTCGCACTCTTCTTTGGCGGGTTCACTCCTACTCCTGACTCTGAGGAAGGACGGCAGACGTCAGTGCGTCCTTCGCAGGCGCGTTTAGACGTTGGCTTGCTTCAAACGGTGCAAGCCGAGTGCCCCACGCAGGCAGGTGTCCGCCTTGATATGTCTGTTCATGCACGTCATCCCTTCGCCTCTTGTCATGCCACGCACATGGGGAGGTGTGTCAGAGTCTTAGGTCGCCCGCAACGCCACTAGATGGAGAAGTTCATCGTGTGGCAGGCAGTGCCGGACAGAATGTCAGAATGAAGACAAAGCGTCTTCGCAGGATTCAGCACAGACGTGGCGCCGGAAGACGATCAGCAATTGGCCCGTGTCATGATAGGGACCGCGATACTAGGGCACGACGAATATGAATTTCCTTTATGAACTGCTTTTCATCACGATTTCATCAATCATCCACGTCTCGGTTCATATAATGAGTGCAGAGGATGAGTGCGAAGATTCTCACCACAGAAAGGGAGGTGCGTCATGGTTCGTTCCACTATGTTCCTATCACTCACATTTGCGTTTTTAGGTCTTCCTCTGGCCGCATCCGCTGAGGAAAAAACGGCGGTTTCGCCACCGGGCACAACTACCGCCACATCTCACTCCTCGCCTACTTTCGCGCCATCAGCAAATTGCACAACATCGTCACCCTGCCGGCATGTCATGGGAGAGGTCACAAAGATCGAAGAAACGTACTGGATCAAGCAGCCGAATGGGAACGAACTGCATCTGCTGTCAACTAAAGATTCACGGCTTGAGACGTTGCCGAAGGTCGGTGACAAGATCGCCGCGCAGGTGACCTCTACTGGAAAGGTGAATGCGCTCGTGACGATCGATGAATTTCCAAAGGGCAACGAAATGGACAAACCCTCGGGTTCGCTCAGCGATGTTCGCTGAGCCTGAGCCACTGAGAGAGCCGCCAGGCTTCCTTCGACCGTGATCAATCTGGATTAAGCAGGAGTAGATCGCACTGACCACACAGGGCATCGAACTTCGTTGCGCGAAGTCCTCCCTAGTGAGTCCATCAGAGAGGAGCAGGCCCGGCGTCGGTGCAGCAACAATCGCCCGACGCTCGAGCATCCGAAGTGCCGGACAGGATGTCAGCATCAAGATAATACGTGCTTAAGGCGGCGGAGGCAGGAGATCGCTTGCTGTCCAGGAGAACAAAAAGAGGACCGTGTATCGCTCGTGCAAAACGGATCCCTCCGTAGTCCATGGTGTGCCGACCAGCCGGCCGCTCGAGATGTCCACCACATCGATGGACAGGCGCGTGTATCCACGGTTTCTTAGATTACGGTACAGCGTCAATTCGGGGAGCGCGACCGGGATCAACACACTTTGAATAGGCGGAACACCGATAAAAACATCTTTCTTGTCCAATCCGAAGGCATGCAGGAGCACCCGCGCGTGGAACTTGGGATGCTCACCGCCGACGATTGCGCCGTGCCGAGTGAACCATGACGCAATCACGGATGCTGCGAACGGCAGGTCCCCCTTGAAGTCGTCGTGGGAAGGAACCCAGGCGGTTTCCACCGTGACCACGTCACCGGATCGGAGGGGGATCACCATCTCCTCCAAGCTCCGGAAGAGGGACTGCGTCAATAGGAGCTGTTCGATCGGCGTGCGAGGACTGCTGACCTGGCCGGCGGTGATGTTGCACCCGGCGGTGCACGCCAGGCTGAGCAGCAACACAGCCATATCCCGTCGCCAACGATCTGCTGGCCGGCTCATGGGCAGGGTGAATCCTCTTCGCTCTTCCAGACGGCGGCGAACGCATGGCAGGTGAGTCGAGCGGCTTCATGTTGCGCAGGTCGAGAGTCGAAGGCAGTGGATCGGGCGTGACCAGTCCACAGCACGGCTGCAGTTTCCGAATCGAATCCCTGAACAGCAACCATGGGCGCGCGAATATCGCCTGTCAATTGCACCCAGACGAGTGACCTCGCCTTCACCGATTTCGCCTCATCAAACAGCGTCTGATCCGGCATGAAGAGGACGACACCGGGAGCCGCAACCACCAATCCATGCCGCCCCTCCAGCCACGTGATACCTGTGCTGACCGCGCCGGGATGATTGCCGCCGACTAGAACCCGTTCACTCGGCTGGGGCAGTTCAATCGAGGCTCCTGCAGTGACCGGTGTGGCATGGCATCCCCCCGCGAACGTCGCCAGACCGATGATCGCGGATGCAATACATACCAAAGATACCAATCGCCAATGGCCGGGCTGCCTGGCCGTCGCGGGTCTTCCACGCCTCGTCGGTTCGGTCTTGGTCCTTCGAGGCACCATCGCGTCCCGCATCGCTCTGTCGCGTTCCGCTAAACAACACATGGTCTTCCCAGACAAAAGCGATTGCCCCATGTCATGGTGGGACCGCCATGTTTTAGGGCACGACGACGATGTCTCCGGGCTGCAAGAGAAAGTTCTCGAGGACGCCGTCACTGGAGATCACCTTGTTGTAGTTAAAGGGAATCTGTCGCATGGTTTTGCCCTCCGGGCGAAGCACCACGATGCGGGCGCGGCTGGCAAAGTCGCCGAATCCCTCACCAAGAGCCAGCACATCCAACACCGTGGCGCCTCCCTTGAGTTCATGCCGCCCGGTTTTCTTGACCTCCCCGATGACCGAAACCTTGAAGCTGTGCACCTCTTCGACGATGACAGACACCTCGGGGGACGGGACATAGTCGGCAAGTTTTTTCATCAATACCATGCGCAACTGGTTGGGGGTGAGCCCCGCGGCATGCACGTCGTTGATAAGCGGCAGGGAGATTTTCCCGTCGGGCCTGACAGGTACGGTCCGGCTGATTGCCGAGTTATTCCACACTGAAATGTTCAGCACATCTTCCGGCCCGATGCGGTACTCGCTCACCCCATGCGTCCGAGCAGGCGCGTGTCCGTTGTCGCCCAGCTGGGCCGGCAGCGAGCCCCTGCGGGGCTCGGCCGACTCAGGGATCGGCATACGGTCGGCGGCCAGGCACGAGGCCGCTACGGACCAGCCGATCACCACGGACAACAGTACGGATCGCGTCATGATAGTCCTGCTACGCACGCTCTCAGGAAGCCGGCGGGACGGCGCCCTCCGGTATTTGAAGATCCGCAGACTGCGAGAGTTTCATGATGGCATGCATGACATGCTCCCTCGCATCCTTTGTCTCTTGGTTCTGGCCGTGTTCAATCGCCTCGCCCAGCGCATACACGCCTTCGTTCAACCGTTCATTGTGTCCCGCTCGCTGCGCTTGCTTCGCGAGGTTTAAGGCCTTCCGGGACTGCTGCACGAGTTCGTCGGGATTGCCATTCTTCCCGGCTTCATTCGCTTTTCTGGCGTGTTTAACTGCTTTCTGAACAGTGCGCTTGAAGTCTTGTCCCTTCCCCAGGTCGTCTTGCATGGCGGTCTGGGGGCCCGAGCGCGATCCCTCACGGCCCCGATCGAGACTCTGCAGATTCTCGCTGCGCTCTCGGTGTCGATCCTGGCCTCGTGCGGCCTGCCGGCCTTGGCGGTCGTCGCTATTACCTGAGGCGCCCCTGTACTCCGGCCAACGATCGGTACGATCGCCATAGGCTTCATCCTCCCCTGATCGGCTAAACAGCGGATCGTCACCACGGTCATATCGCTCATCCCGCCGTTTTTCCGGAACTGAAAGGGCTAACTGCTCCCCTCCTGCCTCTTTGAATGCCTGGTCTGCTTTCTGGATGATCAGGCGCTTGATGGGGCGGATGTCGGCGCTGGTGTACCACCCCTCTTCCTTGCCATCTTTCAACACATGGAGCGCCCGCTTGACGAAGCTCTTGGCCAGCTTGGGTTGATCGTTGTCCAATGCGTCGGCGGCATTGTTGAGATAATGGAGGATTCGGCATTGGTCACAGCCGAACGGCTGGTTCATAAACACATTCTTAAATCGGTTCTTCCGCAACTGTCGGGCTACGTCCCTGACCCAGTCTGCGGTGATGCGCTCGTCGGCCGCCGGTGCCAGCCATTCCGCCGCCTGGCTGGAGGCCGGCAATAAAGCATAGCTGCCTCCCGTAAGAGCTAAAAGCAGTACACCGGAAAGTGATAGGTGTCTCAGCTGCATAACTACCTCCTTCGCAAGGCTCATGATGTCGTAAAGGGCGTGGAGACTACGAGTCTCACCCCTGATCGTTAATAATTGTCGCCCGGTTGCCGCCCGCGGGACGACCGCTGTGAGGGATCATGACGAGACATCTCGAGCTCAGACCGGTCAGCGTAACGCCCTCGCTCACGCATTTCTCGCTGTGGCATTTGCTTCCGATCGATTTCTACCGTCTCGTCATTGGCCTGGATCTCGTGGGCCATAAATACGCGCTTATCGCCAATGTTGACCGTACGTCCCCACGCGGTCAGGCGGTCGCCCTTTTGCAAATCGAGATCCTCGATGTGCTCGGCGTTGCCCAGATCGACTATGGTCTTATCGCCCCGGTTAGTCTGCAATTGAACGATCAGATTGTCCTGATCTTGGCCGCGCAATTCCACCTGTTTGGTTTTCTTGATGGTTCCCGAAATATGCTTCCACTGCTTTCCGTGTTGATCACTGCGTTGATCGTCCCTGCCGTGCTGCTGATCGGTTCGCGTTCGCGCGTCAGCAGCGGTGAAAGTCAAGGCCAGCAGAGCGGCGGCCGCGATGCTGACCGTTCCTGTCTGTCTCATCATGATCATTGCGGCTCCTCCATGCTTGCTCAAATGACGCGCGAATGAGCGACGCGCCGAGCAATAGTCTGTAAATAGATTGGCTTCGTGCTCCGGCCGCCCACAATGACGGCCCCCGGACATCACGATGTTTAGCTCTCAGATTCGTCTTCTTGCGTCTCCAACTTGCTGATGACGTTCTTCGCACCGGCTTCGTACGCATTCTCAATCGCGTCCTCCACCTCACTTTGGTCCTCAACAGTTCCCTTCAAGGTCACTTCGCCGTTTCTCACGGACACGCTGATCTCGTCCGAGTCCACGAACGGGCTCCATGACAGTTCGCTCTTCACGTCCTCCTTCAACTGCGCATCCGACTTCGAGAGCCATTCTGGGGTTCCAAGCCCTGACGGCTCATAGTCGTAATAGTCGTAATACCAGCTGTAGCCCATTGGACCGTAAGCGCCGTCATAGTGGTCGTAATCCCAATATTGAGCCCTGCTCGTCGACGGGCTCGCGGCCACCAGAGCCATGCTGCCGATCACCACTGCCCAGAATAACCCCACACCTGTTCGTTTCCGTCCTCGATAGATCCGCATCATCGTATCGACCTCCATGTTTATCTTCGGTTGTCCTTTGGTTAACGAGAATCACGCATGACGAATGACTTCATGAAGCGTTCCGCCCAAGGCCGCTCCTAGAAACAACCCTAATTCGGAGAAGATGATCCACAACGTTATCGCGCTTCCAGCCATAAACCCAATCACAGGCAGACCCATGAAGCTGAAACCGACCCAGAACGCAACCGCCACGACGATGGCGGGTAAGATCGCCGCGGTCAATGCTCGGGACCAAGACCCCACCAAGTAGCCTCCCACCGCACCGGCAATCAGCCCGTTGACAGCCGGTATGAAGAACAAGAGGAGCGAGAGCCCAATCATCCAAGCCGCGCCTGCCCACACCGTCGAAGGCCGATGGACGGCGCCTCTTACTGATGGCTCGTCCAGCCCCTCATTGATCTGCTCGCTGACGTGTGGTGATCGTTCTTCCATCGCCTGGCAACTTGTGATCGTGCTTCCTTTCCGTAATCGTGCATGACCACCGTGAAGTAATTCTGAAGTCCAGATGAAAGGAATGTGAAAACGCGGAACGGCCGCTGGCATCGCTTCTGCAGCCATCTCTTCTGCAGCGATGCCCAACGGATCCCCGTGTTTCTCGCGCCGAATTGGCTCAACATCGTTCGCTGACGCCACGGTCATTCGATACAGCGTCATGCTCTGGGAAAGCCATCCGTTCTGGCATGGACAGCCTGTTACTCTCCGGCGTTCGAGCACACACAGGAAGGACTCTCATGAGTGTAATAAGAGCAACCGTTCTGCTTCTGTCTCTTGTTCCTCTCCAGACTGCCTGCGCGATTTTTTCCTCTGAGGCAGAGTGGAAGCCGACAGAAGCGATGACCGAGGAGTTGTGTTTTGCAACCACGCCCCAGCATCGATCTTCTATGGCCGAGGTCGATGATGCCGTAGATGCTCATGCGTTCGGCCTATCCGGCCGGCCGGCGGCCGTCGCCAAAGCTCTCCATCTGTTGCCCCTTCTCGATCGCCGCCGGCAATTACTAGAGCGAGACGAGGGCCCGACCGCCGGCCCTATTGCCATTTTGCAAATCGAGCGACGCATCGCGAGCCGTTTGACACTCGCGAGTCTTGATGTGACCGCCCTATCCGCACGCGTCGGCTGCGAGGGTGGCCGGGCGCGAGAACTGGCTGAGAGTCTGGAGCGCAACAAAGATCGCCGTGAGGATCGGAGGACCGTTGCGTCGATTTTGGCCGGCGCGGCGACCAATGTATTAACCGGTATCTTCTCCATCCTTGATATGGCAGTCACTGGAGGAGCGCTCGGAATCGCCGGCGGGTTGACGCAGTATGGATTCAGAGGGGCGGGGGAGAAAGTCAACATTTCCATAGACTTTCGGCATACACGAAACTTTCTCCACGACCTATGGAAGGCCCCGGACGAGCCGGAGTTGTTCCCCTCACCTGTGTGGGATTTTCTGATCTTTCATCGCGAGGATCAGCCTAGCCTCCGTGAGAGGATGCTGGCGCAATGGAAGCTCGGCCGTAACATCACTGACGATGAGAGCGATGACTTTAAGGAACGCTATGGCGTTCTGTTTGACTCAGGCGGAATCTATAACCTCGCGCAGCTTCGGGCTCGGTCTGCGATGCTGGAGCTGTTGCGATCCAGCATCGAGTTAATGCACACGGATCTCGCAGAGCTTGTGGCGCGCCTGGAGTTGGAGTCCGATCCGATTGGGCCCCAAGCGGTACCGCCCAGAGTCCTCCCTAGATGAAAAATACTTCATGACAAGTTTGCATTGGGTTCATGGAGACGCGATACTGTGAGGAGCTTCACTTTTCGGGTGAATCATGCGCCTCCTTGTGGCAGAAGACGATTTGAGCGTAGCCGGGTTCCTTGAAAAAGGACTCCGCGAGGAACGCTACACCGTTGATGTGGCCAATGACGGCGAAGAAGCGTTAAAACTCACACAGGACGTGGCATACGATCTCATCATCCTGGACGTCATGCTGCCGAAGCGGAACGGACTGAACGTCTGCCGATCGATCCGGCAAGCGGGCAAGGCCATGCCCGTCCTGATGCTGACCGTTCGTGACTCCACCGAAGACAAAGTGCTGGGGTTGGATTCGGGCGCGGACGACTACCTCACCAAGCCGTTCCCCTTTCCAGAGCTGTTGGCCCGTATTCGAGCGTTGCTGCGACGCGGCGCCGCGCCGATCGGTCGCCTGCGCGTCGCCGATTTGGATCTCGATCCGGTCGCGCACCGTGTGTGGCGAGGCGGCATCGAAATCCCGGTCACCAATAAAGAGTATGCTGTTTTGGAATATTTGCTGCGGAACCTGGGCCGTGTGCTGACCCGTACCGCCATCATTGAACATGTGTGGGATTACCAATAC
>DASTJX010000141.1:0-4199 GCA_035716265.1 Nitrospira sp. | reverse complement strand
TGATGCCTACGTGACGTTCGTGCGGGAGGCCACGTTACTTGAAGCAGTGGCCTCGTCCCTCACCGAACTGTTCGCGCCGGACTTAATTTCGGCACGTATTGTCGCGTGGGAGCAGCATTACCCCTGGATCGACCATAGCGCCTTGGCCTACTTCCGCTCGCGCCTTTCTCGCGCTCCGAAAGATGCTGGCCAAGCGATGGAATTCGTCATTGCTCAGGCAACAACTATCGAAGCACAGGCTCTCTGCAGCCAAGCTTTACAGCGTAAAACTGAGATCCTCTGGCATATCTTGGACTGCCTGTATGCAGCCTATGTCACGCAGAACAACAGCGATTCACGAACACAGTCGTCCGAAGTTGGCCGCTAAGGTACGGCTGCGGTTTGATCGCCGGGAACAGCGCTTCATGCTCCTGTATCCAGAGCGGGGATTACAGCTCAATGATGCAGCGACCGAGGTTCTTCAATGCTGCACCGGCCACTACACCATCGAGATGATCGTCGATGCTCTCTCGGCCAAGCATCCGGAGTTTCCACGCGAGTTGATCTCGAACGATGCGGTGACCTTTATTGCCCAACTCCAATCACGAGGGTTGATCGAGGAGTAGCAGTGGAACGGCCCTTCACACTCATTGCCGAACTGACTTATCGCTGTCCACTGGCCTGCGCGTACTGTTCGAATCCGGTGCAATATGCGGGAAAAGACATGCTCAGTGCTGAGACATGGTGCCGCATAGTGCGGGAAGCGGAGGCGCTCGGGGTCATTCAGGTGCACTTCACCGGGGGAGAGCCGCTCTTATACGGGGATCTGGAAACGATCGTTTCGGAGGCCCACGGCCTCGACTTGTACACGAACCTCATCACCGCAGGCCTTCCTCTCACTTACGAGCGCCTCGCGAGGCTCCGTGATTGCGGCCTCGCGTCGGTTCAACTGTCGATCCAATCCGCTGAGCCCGATTCCTGTAATTGGATGGCCGGCACGACCGTGTACGATCGGAAGCGAGTTGCTGCAAACTGGATCGTCGGTCTCGATCTCCCGCTCACCATCAACGTCGTCCTGCATCGATACAATGTTCATGAGACTCTGGATATTATCCACTTGGCCGAAACGCTTGGTGCGCAGCGCCTCGAGTTAGCGAATGTACAATACCTTGGCTGGGCACTCGCCAACCGGGCCGCATTGCTTCCGGATGCATCTCAACTTCTCGAAGCGAGAGCGATAGCTGCGGAAGCAAAAGTCCGTTTGGCCGGTACCATGGAAATCGTGTTTGTGACACCCGACTATTACACGGGCGTCCCACGCGCGTGCATGGACGGCTGGGGGCGGCGATACATCGTCGTAAGCCCAGACGGACTCGTCCTTCCTTGCCATGCGGCACATACCATTGCCGGCTTGCCGATGGTGTCGGCGGCCGAACATTCGCTGGCTCAAATCTGGGAGCAGTCACAACTCTTTAACCTGTTTCGTGGAGAGAGCTGGATGGCTGACCCTTGTCGAACGTGCCCACAGCGAGCCGTAGACTACGGAGGGTGCCGCTGTCAGGCCTTTCACTTGACCGGTGTTGCTGCAGCAACGGATCCAGCCTGTCGGTTTTCTCCGGACTACACCCTCATCGAGGAGGCTCAGAGACAAGTCCATCATCCGCACGATGCTCTTCTGCTGCAGCCTCGCATGCTGAAAGGTGCGCCGTGAATCGCTCGTTCGACCCGACATTATTAGTGCTCCTTGTCGCAACCGTGTTACTTGCGGTGATGGTTGCCTTCAGAGATGCAGCCATGCTGGGAATGGCTCTTCAAAAGTCGGGGCGCTTGTTTCTTGGAGTGTGGCCGGAGTTACTTCTGGGATTCGTGCTTGCAGGACTCGTCGAGGTGTTGATTCCCGAAGCGGTTCTCATGAAGTGGCTGGGCGACCAACATCTCGGTTACGGGATTCTAGCAGGGTGGGTTCTCGGGCTCCTGCTGCCGGGAGGACCGTACTTGCTTTTTCCGCTTGTCGCAAATCTCATGCGACAAGGAGCAGCCCCAGGCCCGCTGATTGCGCTCCTCACGGCCAAAGTCCTCCTAAGCCCGATTCGCATGGTGAGTTATGAGGCGCCCTTGCTGGGATGGCCCATGACACTCGCCCGCTTTGTTCCGAGCTTGGTCTTGCCGCCGGTGACCGCACTATTTGGCCATTGGCTCTTTCACCTCTTCCATAAGTGAGGTCAGCTTGCGTCTGACACTATCGCTCCTCATGGGGTCCATGATCGCCTTTAGCCTGGCGGTCGCTTCGTCTGACGAAGCGCCTCGATCGCCGACGCCACCGTCTCGGGATGGCGAATTACACGTCGAGACGGTTGTCGAAGGGTTGGAACACCCTTGGGCTCTCAGTATTCTGCCAGACGGACAGATGCTGGTGACGGAACGCCCTGGCCGCATGCGCCTGGTGAAAAACGGCCGGCTCTCAAAACCGCTGCGGGGGTTGCCGACCGTACTTGCGCAAGGGCAAGGAGGCCTGCTGGACGTCGAGCTCGATCCACGATTTGCCGAGAACCATCGCGTGTATTTTTCCTATGCCGAGCCCGGTGAAAACGGTAAAGCCGGTACTGCAGTGGCTCGTGCGCGCTTGGCCGGCGACGTCCTTGAGGACGTCACGGTGATCTTTCGCCAGCAGCCCAAAGTCAAGGCTGCGAACCATTTCGGCTCACGCCTGGTGTTTGGCCGAGACGGCACGCTGTTCGTGACCTTGGGAGACCGCTACGACTATCGCGACAAGGCTCAGGACGTTGCGGTTACGCTCGGCAAGATCGTGCGCATCCATCCGGACGGTTCGATCCCTCGTGACAATCCGTTCGCAGCGCGTGCAGGCGCAGATCCTGCGATATGGTCATATGGGCATCGGAACGTTCAAGCAGCGGCGCTCCATCCGGAGACAGGGCAGCTCTGGACGGTGGAACATGGGGCGCGGGGTGGAGATGAACTGAATCATCCAGAAGCGGGGAAAAATTACGGCTGGCCTGTCATCACCTATGGCGTAGACTACAACGGCACGCGGATTGGAGAAGGAACGGCCAAGCCGGGCATGGAACAACCCGTATATTATTGGGATCCGGTCATTGCCCCTTCAGGGATGCTCTTTTATACCAGTCAAGCCGTCCCCGAATGGAAAGGATCACTTTTCGTCGGATCCCTCGCCCCAGGACTGCTGGTTCGCCTGGTTCTACAAGATGGTCGCGTGTCATCCGAGGAACGATATCTTGCGGAAGTGAAGTCGAGAATCCGAGAAGTCCAGCAAGGACAGGACGGCTCGCTCTATCTGCTGACCGACAGTGATCGTGGCGCTATCCTCCGTGTATCAAGGAAAGTGCGGAACAGCGCTCAGTAGTTCCATTTCCGGCTGCAGTCGGCGGAATTCGGGCGCACGTGTGGCCACAGCGCAGCTGTTTGGGCCGGCGCGCATGCGGGTTTCCCGACCTTGACTGCAGCTCAGAAGAGTAGTTGAAGGACAGAGAACCATTTCATGCATCAAACCCGTCTCACTGAGGGGCTCATCCCAGCCAAAATGTGCCAATATTGTGTCGAGCGGAGACCGCCTAGAAATGAAGGGACAGACCTCCAACTATATGACTTGCAGAATAGTCGCCTTTCACTCCGGCTCCCGTACCGGCAATGTCATCGAAATCGAATGTAGCCCGGTTGTACTTGTATTCGGCGAACATTGCGACCCGTTCTGTGAAGAAGTACCGGACCCCCGCCAACGCATTGAGGCCTGGGACGCCGTTGTCGGACGCGCTTCCCGTTGAGTCCTTTGCGCGGGCAAAAAATACCCCTAAACCGACCCCAACGTAAGGTTGGAGGCGACAGAAATCATGGCGATCGCCGGCTGGCCGTCCCGTGCGATCGTGATCGTCATGCCGGTCGCACATCATCTTGGCGCGTGCGATCACGTTAAAAGCCAAGGTCGTCACACGGAGGTGCGCACCTGTGGTAAGAGCGGTCTCTTCCAGGTGCGGCGTTGTGTTGAAGGCTTCCATTTCAACTCCAAGCCAATTCAATCGGCGAGGCATGAAATAGCCAACCTTGGCTCCGTATACTCCGGAGTCGTTCAGGTCAATGTCGCCGAGATTGGTGCCAGATAGCGCACCGGTCCCCTCCACATTGTCAAAACCATGACCCATGGTGTAGCCACCGAAGCCGGCGACATACATTTCTCCTGGCTCGTC
>DASTJX010000140.1:0-6128 GCA_035716265.1 Nitrospira sp. | reverse complement strand
ACGGGAAAAGGACCGTGGGTGTTATCCCGTCGCCAAGAGTATCCCTATTGGCTCCGGGTCGAACAAGTTCTGATTGGCGGTGCTGGTGGGAAAACGACGGCGCGGCATGGGCGGAGTGAGTAAAAATCAACGCGTGCAATTGGGACTGGCGCTGCGACACGCTCAGGTGGAATGAATAGGACACGACAATGGGATTGAAAGCCTATAAGCCAACGACGTCGGGCCGGCGAGGCATGACGATCGTGACGACATCAGAACTCGCGAAAAAGCGGCCTGAGAAGTCGTTGACGTCATTTCTCCTGCGGACCGGCGGCCGAAACAACGACGGGCGTACGACGGTCCGTTTTCGTGGGGCCGGTCATCGCCGTTTGTACCGGACAATCGATTTCCGGCGCGACAAGGTAGGAATCTCGGCCAAGGTTTCGGCGCTCGAGTATGATCCGAACCGCTCGGCCAGGATCGCGCTTCTCACCTATCGAGACGGAGAGAAACGCTACATCCTCGCACCGAACGGCCTGCAAGTCGGGGACGTGCTGCAATCGGGCGTGGATGCGGAAGTCAGGACCGGGAATGCGTTGCCCCTTGCCAATATGCCGTTGGGCACGACGATTCACAATATTGAGTTGAAGCCGGGCAAGGGGGGTCAGTTAATCCGCAGCGCCGGAGGATTCGCTCAGGTCATGGGCCGTGACGGAAACTATGTGCAGGTACGGCTCAAGTCCGGAGAAATGCGACGCGTCTTGGCGACCTGTATGGCCACGGTCGGCCAAGTGGGAAACCTCGACCATGAAAACATCAATGTGGGAAAAGCTGGGCGGAGTCGATGGCTCGGTCGCCGTCCCCATGTTCGCGGGGTCGTCATGAACCCGGTCGACCATCCACACGGAGGCGGTGAAGGCAAGTCGGGGCAGGGCAATCCGCATCCTGTCTCCCCCTGGGGTCTCCCGACGAAAGGCTACAAGACGAGACAGAACAAGAAAACGGACAAGTTCATCATCGCTCGCCGCAAGTCAGGGGTGCGCAATGCCTAGATCGATCAGCAAGGGCGCATTTGTGGATGATCACCTGCTAAAGAAGGTCGAGCAGATGAATCAAACGAAAGACCGCAAAATCATCAAGACCTGGTCACGGCGATCCACCGTCATTCCCGACATGATCGGGCATACGTTTGCCGTGCACAACGGGAAGAAGTTTATCCCGGTCTTTGTGACTGAGAACATGGTGGGCCATAAGTTGGGCGAATTTGCGCCGACGAGATTCTTCAAAGGCCACGGGCAGGCCAAGACGGAAAAAGCCGTGGCATTGAAATAGGGAGATCAGTTGTCGTGCGCCGTAGAGGGCGCATGACAGGATGGGAACGATGGCAGAAGCGCGAGCCGTGCTTAGATTTGTTCGAGTTGCCCCCCGCAAGGCACGTCCGGTGGTGGACATGATTCGAGGGCAACAGGTGCCGATGGCCTTGGCCATGTTGAAGCATCTTCCGCGCCACGCGGCGCGTGTCATCGAGAAAGTACTGCGTTCGGCGGTGGCCAATGCAGAACAGAAGGAACTGGGCGACAGTGAGTCGATGACGGTGTCGAAAGCATTCGTGAACGGCGGCCCGATCTACAAGCGCTTCCGTGCCAGATCGATGGGCCGGGCGAATGCCATTCAGAAGCGCACGAGCCATATCACTGTGGTGGTTGAAGCTCGGGGCATGCCGGAGAAGTCAAGGTCCTGAACATTGAGCGGATCGGCAGACTCGCCGCCGCAGAACTGAGGTACGCATCGCATGGGTCAGAAAACACATCCAATCGGCTATCGGCTTGGCTACAACTACACGTGGAGTTCACGCTGGTACGCGAGCAAGGATTACGCAAAGCTGCTCCATCAGGACATCAAGATCCGCAAAGTGGTGAAACAGAAGCTGTTTCATGCGGGCGTGGCCAAGGTAGAGATTGAGCGGTCCGGCGATCAAACCCGCGTCATTATCCACACCGCAAGACCGGGAATCATCATCGGACGCAAAGGCGCCGAGGTGGACAAGCTGAAGGCGGAACTCGAAAAACAGTACGGCGGACAGGTCTACATCACGGTGAAAGAAATCAAGAAGCCAGAGCTCGACGCGCAGCTGGTCAGCGAGAACGTTGCAACGCAGTTGGAAAAGCGAGTGGCCTTCCGTCGAGCGATGAAACGCAGCGTCCAGTCTGCGCTCCGTCTTGGAGCACAAGGCATCAAGATCATGATCGCAGGCCGCCTCGGTGGCGCTGAAATCGCGCGCACGGAGTGGTATCGCGAGGGCCGTGTGCCGCTGCACACGCTCCGGGCGGAAGTCGACTATGGTTTCGCGGAAGCGCACACCACGATGGGACAGATCGGAGTCAAGACGTGGATTTACAAGGGTGAAATTCTTCCGGCTCAACCGCTCAAGCCGGAGTCGGCATTTGAACGGCGGCTTGGCTAGGAAACGAGGGCATTGTGCTGGCACCGAAGAAAGTCAAGTTCAGAAAAATGATGAAAGGGCGGATGCGGGGCAAGGCTTACCGTGGCGGTAACATCACGCTCGGCGAGTTTGGGTTGAAAGCCTTGGAGCCGGGATGGGTCACCAGCCGCCAGATCGAAGCCGCGCGGATCGCCATCACGCGTTACGTGAAACGCGGCGGCCAGGTGTGGACGAGAATTTTCCCGGATAAGCCGATCACGAAAAAACCGGCCGAAACACGCATGGGCAAAGGGAAGGGCAATCCGGAATATTGGGTAGCCGTGGTGAAGCCTGGCCGGATCCTCTATGAAATGGGTGGTGTCACTCCGGATATCGCGTATGAGGCGTTCCGGCTCGCTTCGCATAAGCTTCCGATCGCCACGAAGTGTGTGACACGGGGTGAGTTTTAAAACTTGGACATGACACCATGAGCACGATGGATCTGAAAGAGTTGCGGCAGTTGAGCAGTGAGGAGCTTGCCGAGAAGGCCAAGCAACTGGCCCAGGAGTTATTCAATCTCCGGTTCCAAATGGGCACCGGTCGGCTCGAGAATCCCATGCAGATTCGTAAGACCAGGCGGTCGATCGCACAGGTCAAAACGGTGCTGCGCGAGGGTGAAAAGGCCGATCACAAGAAGGCGTCCTAGCGGCGAAAGGGTTACAGAGCATGGCGGAAACTGCAGTCAAGCGGCGAGAGTGGGTCGGGCGCGTCATTAGCAACAAGATGAACAAGACCGTCGTTGTGGCGGTCGAGCGTCAAGTCGTGCATCCCATCTATCACAAGGTGCTCCGGCGTTTGACGAAGTTCAAGGCCCATGACGAGCAGAACTCCTGCAACATCGGAGACCGGGTCCGCATGATTGAGACCAGGCCCATCAGCAAAGACAAGCACTGGCGTGTCATCGAAATTTTGGAAAAGGGGCGAGTCGATTAGTAGCCGGGACGTGCTCCGCGAGGGTAGAAACGCATCATGATTCAGAATTACACATATATGGACGTGGCCGACAATTCCGGTGCGAAGCAGGCCATGTGCTTTCATGTACTGGGCGGATCGAAGCGACGCTACGCCTCGTTGGGAGACGTCATTGTTGTGGCCGTGAAGGAAGCCATTCCACAGGCGACGGTGAAAAAAGGCGACGTCAGCCGGGCAGTGATTGTGCGGACGACCAAAGAAGTCCGGCGAGAAGACGGCTCCTATATCAAATTCGATCGGAATGCCTGTGTGCTCATTAACAAAGAGGGCGAGCCGATCGGGACCCGTATATTCGGACCGGTCGCACGTGAGCTTCGCTGGAAAAAGTTCATGAAGATTATCTCGCTCGCTCCGGAAGTGCTTTGAGCAAGATGTTGAAAACGACCCCCCACTTCGGTTTCGGCTTGCGCTCATCATCAACGTACTCCGTACGGTACACCTCCGGTGTGCGTTTCGCTTGCGGTCTCGTTGGATGGCCGTGTTGAACATCTTGAGGGACAGATGAATTCAGAAGGAACAAAGGCTCATATCCGCAAAGGGGATACGGTGGTGGTCATTGCCGGCCGGGATCGTGGAAAGTCCGGCAAGGTCCTTTCCGTCGATCGTTCCGCAGGGAAGGTCGTCGTAGAAAAACTGAACATCATCAAACGGCATACCAAACCGAATCAAAAAGTTAAGCAGGGCGGCATCCTGGAAAAAGAAGCCGCGCTGGCCATTTCCAACGTGATGTTCCTCTGCCCGGTGACGAAAAAGCCTACGCGCTTGGGCATTCGTGTGCAGCCGGACGGACGGCGGGTACGGTTCAGCAAGAAATCAAACGAATTGGTGGAGTAGAAAAGAAGGCTGTATGGCGGACGCGAAGGATCCGAAAAAAAGCAAGGGTGCAAAGCCGTCAGGCCGGTCGCCGAAAAAGGACGGCGGCAAGGCCCCTCAAGTGTTGGACGACGGCAGCGAGGAGTCGAAGTTCCAACCGCGGTTGCGCGACACCTATCGCGACCGGGTTGTGCCGGCATTGATGAAGGAGTTTGGCTATAAGAACGTCATGCAGGTGCCCAAGCTTGAACGCATCGTGCTCAACGTGGGCATGAGCGAAGCCATCCAAAACGTGAAGTTGCTCGAAAGCGCTGCGACGGAGTTGGGCACGATCACGGGACAGAAGGCCGTGGTGACCCGCGCCAAGAAAGCCATCGCCGGATTCAAACTGCGCCAGGGAATGCCGATCGGTACGAAGGTGACGTTGCGGAACCGGCGCATGTACGAGTTTTTCGACCGGCTCGTGTCGCTGGCCCTGCCGCGAATCCGCGATTTCAGGGGCGTGTCTCCGAAAGCGTTCGATGGCCGGGGCAATTACACGTTGGGTCTCAAAGAACAGCTGATATTTCCGGAAATCCAATACGACGAGGTCGGTTCGATTCACGGCATGGATATCACGATCGTGACCACGGCTCGGACGAACGATGAAGGCAAAGCGCTGCTCACCCAGTTGGGCATGCCGTTCCGGACGTAACCAAAGGGGAGGACATCAGCGTGTCGAGATTAGCGCTTAGAAACAAGACTGCAACCAAACCCAAATTCGAGACACGTGGCTACCATCGCTGCGGTTTGTGCGGGCGCGTCCGCGGGTATTTGCGGCGGTTCAAAATGTGCCGGATTTGCTTTCGGCTCCTCAGTCTGAAGGGCGAGATTCCGGGAGTCCGGAAATCCAGTTGGTGACTCATCAGATTCGATGCTCAACCGTGAAGCGTTGTTTAAATGAAGGTGAACGAAGAGGAGTAAAGGGGTTCGCATGGTGACCGATCCTATCAGCGATTTATTGGTGAGACTGCGCAACGGCTTCCGGCGTCATCATGACGTCGTGACGGTTCCCGCATCAAAATTGAAGCGTGAAGTCCTCCGCGTGCTGCAGGCCGAAGGCTACATTCAGGGCATCGACGCCGGGACCGAAGACGGGCATCCTGTCCTGAAAGTCCAATTGCGCTACGTCGGAGAAGGAGAGCCCATGATTACCGGCATGCAGCGCGTCAGCAAACCGGGACGGCGTGTGTATGTCGGAACGAAGGACATCCCCCGGGTGCGGAACGGAATCGGCATGGCGATTCTCTCCACGTCCAAGGGCATCATGACCGATCAAGCTTCCCGGAAAGCCGGCCTCGGCGGCGAAGTGCTTTGTTCGATTTGGTAAGGTTTCTGAGCAGGAAAGATGAGGAAGCATGTCACGCATTGGAAAAAAACCGATCCCTCTTCCGACCGGCGTCGATATTAAGGTGGCGGGATCCGTCGTATCGGTGAAGGGGCCGCTTGGAAAGCTCGACTGGACGTTAAAACCGGGAATCAGTGTGACCGTCGACAAGGGACAGGTCGTCGTCACGCGGTCCAGCGACGAGCGAAAAGTACGGGCCATGCACGGCCTGGTTCGCGCTGAGTTGAATAATATGGTTGAGGGTGTGACCAAAGGCTATGAACGCAACATGGAAATAACCGGTGTCGGTTATAAGGCCGCCATTCAGGGACGGACCATGAGCTTCAATGTGGGATACATCAATCCGGTCTTATATCCGGTGCCGACCGGCATCGACGTCAAGGTCGACAAGCAAACGCTGCTCAATATCAAAGGTTCGGACAAGCGGCTGGTGGGGCAAGTCGCGGCCAATCTGCGAGCGATCAAGCCACCTGACGTCTACAAGCAAAAAGGTAT
>DASTJX010000139.1:0-4214 GCA_035716265.1 Nitrospira sp. | reverse complement strand
GCCGCGTCTTCGGGGTGACGCAGTAGAACTGGTACCCCTTCTCCCACAACGGGTTCTGGTTCCGCTTGATCTCGCCCCAGGGGAGCTTGATGTTGCGCACCGTCTTGTCATCATGGTGTTGTGCCGTGAGCGGAATCCCGTAATCGTCCGGGCGGACGTAGGGATTGGTGGACATGATCGCATTGGGCAAGTACGGCGTCGCCTCGGTCCCCTCGCGGTGGACGACGAAGTTTTCGCCATATTCGATCGCTTCCGGTTCGATCCGGTAATTCTCAAACCGTCCGCTGCGTGTCCACATCGGTTTGCTTTCGTTGACCTCTTCCCAGAACGGATGGCGCGGGTATGTTCGCGTCATCACCATCCAGCCTTTTTCAGACTTCAGCAAGACGTCCGCGCTATAGCCGTAGAAGGTGCTGGACGCGTCGAGCATCCGCTGCACATACACGTCCACGCGGTTCTGGTACACGAAGTGGAAGTAATCGCGCATCCGCTTGTCCCCGGTAATGTCGCTGAGCTTCGCTGCCGTACCGGCAAACGTATCAAGATCATTACGGGTGTCGTACAAGGGCCGGATGCCGCCTTTCCACACCTGTACCCACGGATTCGACACGGTCACGGTCATTTCCGGATAGGTGAATTCCATCCAGGTATTGCAGGCAAAGGCGATATCGGCGTGGTTGACGTCCGAGGTCATCTCGATGTCTTGCGTCACGATCATCTCGATGCTCGGATCCACGTTGCGCACCATGTCATAGTGGTGCTTGGCGTTATTGAGCACGTTCACGTTGGTGACCCATCGCATTTTACTGGGGGAGGGCATGTGGGTCTTGCCCGTGAACACCTTGCGGCCGTACTTCGGCGTATTGACGATGAGGGCTGTGTCCCCGTGGTTCCAGTAGCCCACTTCCTCGCCATAGTAGTAGCTCTTCGTCTTGATCTCTTTCCCATGCGCATTCGGATCAAGCGTGACGTTAAACGGATCCTCGCCCGTATGCACCGCCAAGCCGGCGCCGGACCAGGGCGTCGCCGTCCAGACGCCCGCCTTATAGTTACCGGCCCAAGTATGCTGGCCCGTCCCGAATTTCCCGACGTTGCCAGTGATGATCAAGGTCATCGCTGCTGCCCTGGAATTGGTGGTCATATGGAAGTAATGGTTCGTGCCTTCGCCATTATGAATGGCGGCAGGTTTGATCGTCCCGCAATCCCGTGCCCAACGAACGAGCAGATCCTTAGGCGCACGGGTGATCTGATGCACGGTGTCCAGGTCAAAGTCCTGGAAATGCACCATATACATTTGCCAGATCGGCATCACATCGACTTCACGACCGCTCAGCAGCTTCACCCGGTAGGTCCCGGTCAAGGCCGCGTCGATGCCGCTTTTTTCAAAGTGATAACCCACCTGCTCTCGGTCTAAGGGGACCGCCTGTTTCTTGTTCAGGTCCCACACCATCATGCCGCCGAGCCGCTCAATTTGTTCGGGCTTCAGTGTTTGCACACGGCCCGAATAGCTCTTGGAGAAGTCTGGAAAGGCGTAGTCCTTGATCACGTCACGGGGGTCCAGATACTGCAGGGTATCTGTGCGCACCAAGAGGGGACTGTCCGTGAACTGCCTAAGGAAATCCACGTCGTGCATGTTCTCATCAATCATGATCTTGCACGCACCGAGGAAAATCGATGCATCGGAATTCGGCCTGAGCGGAATCCAGTAGTCTGCCCGATAGGCGGTCGGGTTGTACTCCGGCGTAATCACCACGATGCGGGCGCCGCGCTCGATCGATTCGAGCTTCCAGTGGGCTTCCGGCATTTTGTTCTCGACGAAGTTCTTGCCCCAGCTCGTGTTCATCTTCGAGAAACGCATGTCGGAAAGGTCGATGTCTGAAGCCTGAGCGCCGCACCACCACGGATTTGAGGGATTCTGGTCGCCATGCCAGGTATAGTTTGACCAATAACGGCCGCCCTGGGCCCTGTCGGGGCCTGCCTTCCGAATCCACGCGTCCAGCAGCGAATTGATACCGCCGTTCATCCTCGTGTTGCCCATTTTTCCGACGATGCCCAGCACCGGCATGCCTGCACGATGCTTGAAGGTACGGACTCCGGCACCTTTCATCATCTCGATCATTTCCGGCGCATAGCCCTGCTCACGGAGACGCCGGGCTCCCGCTTCACCGCTATAGCGCGTCCCAATCACGATCATCCCTTTGGCGGCATAGGTGAACGCCGTATCCCAGGAGACCCGCATCATGTCGTCCAAGAATCGGCGGTCGAATTTGTATTTTGCCTTCACGTCCGGGGTCAATTCGGGCGCCCCGGCATCCATCCATTCCTTCCAGCCCTTCCGCATCAACGGTCCCTTCAAGCGATAGGGGCCGTAGACCCGACGGTGGAAGGTGAACCCTTTGAGGCACATGCGTGGGTTATGGGCAAAGGTGCCGCGATTGCCGTAGAGGTCTTCATAGGTCTGGTGGTCGTAGTTCTGCTCGACCCGCATGACGACGCCGTTCCGGACAAACGCTCGAATGCGGCAGGCGTGCGTGTCATTCGGCGAGCAAACCCACGTAAAGGATGAATCATAGCGATATTGGTCGTGATAGACCCGCTCCCAGGACCGGTCCGGATATTCACCGAGGGGGTTGCCCACCTCGATGACCGGCTGCAGAGCGGTCAACGCCAGGACTTTGTCGGCCACCGCGACTGCGGCGATCGTCCCAGCGGACGCTTTTAAAAACTGCCTGCGTGATAAAAACATTGTGATTACCTCCCTGCTAAAAAGATCGACCTCACAAGCTGCTGTTCACCCCGACAATCTCACCTCCTTTTTCCCCTGAAGATTTGGTTCCTTCCTGTTGAAGACTCTCCGGAACCCGAGCTACAGCAAGGAGATTGCCAGCAATCACACAGCGTCGCTTACTCTCCTAACGGACGGGAGAAGTGCTTGTTTGTAAAAGCAAAAATGCTCAAGAAAGAGTCGGGAGGTATTTATTTCAACACTTGGGGAAACCCTAAAAGTGGATAGCGGGATATGCGCTGACGAAAAATCCGCCTTAAGGTCTTGAAAATACTCGTGTTAGTTGCGCATATCGCAATGGACGAGGCAGAGTTTTCATTGCGCTTGCGCGAGGATGGGCAGCTGGTCGGAGACATCGCGAGGGATTCGTTACCTGCGGGCTACGAGAATTGCGAGCTGGAGTCGCGAGAAGAGGATCGCGTTAGCGATCGTGTTACCTGAAGGACGCGGCTTTACTCTTCGCCTGAGAGATCACTTCCCAGAAATCGCTTCATCAACAAGGAAAAATGCTGCCTTGGAATACCGCTGCTTTCTGCTGCCTTCGTTATCACACCCCCATGTTGAAACAATTTCGCCTGGAGGTAGGCTTTGGTGAACTGTTCAATCGCACGTTCCTTGGCTTCCATGTAAGGGAGTGAGGTCATCGCTCCGTCAGCAGAGTTCGTGAAATCGCCGGCTGACTTTGGGAGCAACGTCCCAAGATCATGGGCGGTAATCGTATCGGCGGTCGCCAACATCATGGCACGCTCGATGACGTTGCGCAGCTCTCGACCGTTGCCAGGCCAATCGTAAGCGGTCAGGACGCTTAATGCCTCTTCATCAAAATGGCAGCGCGCTCTGCCTAACTCGCGGCTCAACTTTCCGAGGAGATGGCGAGCAAGAACCCGTATATCGTCCCGTCGTTCTCTCAGGGGAGGGATGATGATCTGGACGACTGCGAGACGGTAATACAGATCCTTGCGAAACAACCCTTCTTGGACACGTGCCTCCAGGTTTCGATTTGTCGCCGCGATAAATCGCATATCAACTCGCCGGATCCGGGTGCTGCCCAAAGGCCGCACTTCGTTCTCTTCCAGCACACGCAACAATTTCGCCTGGAGAGGCAAGGGGAGTTCTCCGATCTCGTCAAAAAATACGGTGCCGCCGTTCGCGAGCTCGATCATGCCTCGCTTGTCGGACACAGCTCCGGTGAAGGCACCTCGGACATGGCCGAATAGCTCGCTTTCCATCATGCCTTCCGGCACCGTTGTGCAGTCGATGACCTGGAACGGCCGATGCTGCTCCTGGCTTTGTTGATGGATCGCCCGGGCGATCAGGCCCTTCCCCGTCCCCGTTTCTCCCGTAATCAGGACAGTGGAACGGGTCTGTGCGGCGGTTCGGATCCCTCGGATTACGCCTTCAAAGGCTGGACTCACACCGACGAGACTAT
>DASTJX010000138.1:0-4840 GCA_035716265.1 Nitrospira sp. | reverse complement strand
TCTTGTTCCGGGAGCCCGGGATACCCCGGGAACTCGACGAATTCATCCACGTAGTGGTTGAAGCGCTGGACGAATCCCTGCGCCCAAGGCAACCCGATCAGCGTGATACTGGCCCGGGGAAATGCGGTGCGCAATGCGCGGAGTGCCGGCACCGAGCAGAGTAAATCCCCGAGCTGCAATGCGCGCAAGATAGCGATTGTGCGCGGGTATGTAATCAAACGGGTAGAGGGCATTGGACGTACCGGTTTTCGGGATTGGACAGTGAGGCGCCAGCTACGCGCGAGATGACGAGCGGCGTGCTGGTTGAGATCGTTTGGTCGGACGATCGTTTGAAGTCACTGCTCGACCGCCGCGCCGTGGAGAATCGTCAGGGGCACTGCGTCTCTTGCGTGTTCCACGGCGTGCCCCTCCGGCTTTCATGGAGGCGGTTTTCCGCTGATTCCTGGTTTTCTTCGATCGGCGGCGGTCTGTCTTCCTTGCCATGTGCTCAGTTCCTCTCTGTCCTTCATAAGGAATTCAGCTGTTCATTGTGCAAGGCACAGACCTTCTGTTCGAAACGGCGGAAACGCTTCCAGCAAGAGACGTTCGTCAATCCGCCCCTGTGCACGCCTATCGGAGAAGCGTCCGAGCAGGACGACAAGCTGTCCCTGCATAGACAGTCTGTCTGAGCCGGCGCTGTCGTCTCACTTTTTGAAGACCAGCCGTGGCGTGGTCATGTCTCCCATCCCGATGACAACCAATTCCCATCCTGCAGCGCCATACTCATTGAGAGTATTTTGCATGGCGGTATTGTCGGGCGGTACGTCAACCACCTTATAGACGTAGCGTTTGACCTCCTGGCCTGTCGCAACAGGGTGTTGCCAAGAAGAGATCGACAGAAAGACCGCTGCCGCGACGGTCACTCCAGTCAAGAATCGAACGGGGGTTGTAAACATCGCTCACCTCCATCGTAGCCCTCACATGCGTGACGCACAGGAAACTCTCTGTTTTATACGTCAAAATACGACGCGCCCTTTGAAAATGCGATAGAGATAGTAGAGGAGCGGGAACAGGATGATTGACCCCAAAATGAGACTTGCCAGCAGTAAGCGGAGCGTTTCGTCTGGGGCGGCATCGGCGATGGTGATGTTTGGTTCGACGAGATAGGGGTACTGGGAGAGGGCCCAGCCCCAAAGCATGATCACGGCCGCGGCTACGGCAAAACCCCTGGCGGCGCGATCGCGGACTTTCCATAGGGTCATAAGAGCCGCCACGTGCAATCCGAAGGTCACAACAATGGCCAGAAGGCCGACCGGCGTGTGGCGAAGGCCGGCATATATCTCCGGAGCCCCCTCGCGTGCTTGAACCAGCGCGAAGCCACCGGTCAGCAATACGGCCAGGCATGCAGCTTTGGCTCTTCGCCTAAACGCATTTCGAAGCTCCTGGTCCTGCGATTCAACCAGCAGGTACACGGCAGCTAGATAAGCCACCAGGGCGCTGGTGAGGAGTCCCACGCTCAGGGGAAAGGCTCCCAACCAGGGTGCAACGAAGCGTTCGGTGAACGAGCCGGAGGGTGAGGAGGCTGCCGTCAGCCGGCCGGAGGCCACCGCTCCGACACTGATGCCGAGGAGCGCAGGAGTGATGATGCTGGAGACGGCGAACAGATGTCGCCATATGGGTGAGACGGAACTGCTGCCATCGCGTGAGGTCACGTCATGGGTCCGGACCGCAAAGGCGGTTCCCCGTAAAACGATACCGACCAACATGAGAGACAACGGAATGTGCAAGCCGGTCGCAATGACGGAAAATGCGGGTGGAAAGGCAGTAAACAGAATAGTCACGGCAACGATCAGCCAGACATGATTGGCTTCCCAGATGGGACCAATAGCTTGATCGATCAAGGCTCGTTGCCTCTGGCCGCTCCGGCCAAATGCAAATAGCGTCCAGATCCCGGCGCCAAAGTCTGCTCCTCCCGTCAGGAGATAACAGGTCAATGCCCCTACCAGTGAAGCGCCTAGAAGAATTTCGAGGGTCCCCATCAGGTCATGCCCTCACCGTTGATTTCTGCGCACGTTCCGGCTGGCTGAAAGCAGGACTGCTCCGGGACCGCGCCTCTCTCCTCCTTCTTCACCCGTGTCGTGGGAACGACCATCGGCATCCGCCCGAGATGCCACCCCCTGCTCGCGAGAAAGCCGATGTCCTTTCATGCGAACAGTTCCCCCGGCTCGCCATGATGCGCGCTTCTTCCTTGGACTCCGTTACGTGGGCGCCGTATACGTGGCCGCGATGTGCTTCCAGATCGCCCAAAGCACGACTCCGGCGAGTACGACATAGAGCAGCGTAAAGATGACCATTGGAATCCACAACCCGGGCATTGGTGTGACGGCATCGGCAGTGCGCAACACATGATCGATAATCCATGGTTGTCGGCCGACTTCAGTCACGACCCAGCCAGCTTCGATGGCCACGAAACCCAACGGGCCAGAGGCAACCAAGGTCCAGAGCCACGGGCGATCGAGCTTCAGGCTTCCGGACCTCCACCATCTCCAGCCGCTCCATGCGGCGAGAGCCGCCATGACCATTCCGCAAGCCACCATGGTTTGAAACGCGACATGAACGACTGCCACAGGGGGCCAGTCCTCAGGGGGGAAGCGATCCAACCCGATGACTTGGGCGTTGGCGTCTCCATAGAGGAGCAAACTGAGCCCACTCGGAATGAGGAGCCCATAGGACACCGTGCGTGTCGCAGCATCGGGAATTCCACCGAGCACGAATTCCGCGCCGGTTTTGGTCGCAAACAAGGATTCCATGGATGCCAGCTTGGCCGGCTGGTGGACGGCCACGGATTTGGCGATCAAGTCTCCACTGAGCGGCTGCAAGAGCGCGGCAGGCCCTCCAATGGCAAGGGCGATCGACAAAGCGAGGCGGTGAAATGCACTGTCTGGTTCCTTTAAGAGCCAGAACGCATGGATCGCTGCGACGAGAAATCCTGTCGCGGCAAACGCTCCCAGTAGAAGGTGTCCTGCTTCGTGCCAGGCGACCGGATGCCAGAGAGGGGCTACCGGATCGATCTGGGAAAGGCGTCCCTCTTGAAGCACAAAGCCGCTTGGCGCATTCATCCAAGCGTTGGCGGCGACCACGAAAACGGCGGAGGCGATGCCGCTTGCGACGACGATGAGCCCAGAAAGAAAGTGGACGCACGGGGGAATGCGTGACCATCCGTACAAATAAATGCCGAGAAAAATGGCTTCGGTAAAGAAGGCGAACCCTTCGAGGGCGAACAGCGGACCGATGGACGGCCCTGCCTGTTCCATGAACGTCGGCCAGAGGAGGCCGAGTTCGAATGAAAGTACCGTTCCCGACACCGCACCGACAGCGAACAGGATTGCGGTTCCCTTCGACCAGCGCTTGGCCAGCGATAACCCGTTCCTGTCTTCCTTGCTCAACCACCGCCATTCTGCCGCGGCGATCAGGGCGGGCATGGCGATACCGAGCACCGCAAAGACGATGTGAAAGCCCAACGACATCGCCATCTGCGTGCGTGCGGCGATGAGATCCGTCATGCGGCGGATCGCTTAACAGCGCGACGAGTGGGTGTGTCAGACGACGAACGCCCTGGCCTCGATCCGATTTCCTTCAAGGCCTGCCCGCCTTGCCACCACCACGTGGCAAGGCCGAGTCCCCCGAGGGCCAACCAGCCCCGATGCCGATTGAGCCAAGATTGGATACTGTAGCGGTGAGCACGATCGCTGAACTCACCTCGAGCGCCGAAGTCACCCGGCAGAGGCTTATAGAGGTTGTCTGCGCGATTGGGACTCACAGGTTGCCGTGTTTGTTGCGACTCGTAGCCTACCCACGCCAGGTAATGATCGAGTAGTCCGGGAATGAATTTATCGCCGAGGATGGCTTGGACGGTGGGATAGCCGACGGCGAATTCACGCCTGTGGTGATGCGCCGTCCAATAGACAGCACGTGCGATGACTTCCGGTTGGTAAATCGGCGGGACCGGTTGGGGATGGTTCGGCATCCGCGTGCGAATCCAGGAAAATTGCGGAGTATTGACGGCAGGCAGTTGCACCGTGGTCAGCCGCACGTGGCTCCCGTCATGTATGAGTTCCGATCGAAGTGATTCCGTGAAACCTTGTACGGCGTGTTTCGCCGCACAGTACGCGGACTGGAGCGGGATGGCGCGGTAGGCCAGCGCAGAGCCGATTTGCACGACCACGCCACGATCGCGTGGCACCATGCGCCGCAGAGCTGATAAGGTTCCATACACGTAGCCCAGGTACGTGACGTCCGTGACCCGGCGAAACTCCTCCGCCGTCATCTCGAGGGCCGGAGACAGGACCGACACCATCGCATTATTGATCCAGATATCGATCGGGCCGAAGGCGCGTTCAATGCGGTCGGCCGCCTCTTCAAGTTGCTGGTCGTCCGAGACATCGGTGACGATGGCTAACGCGCGGCCGCCCAGCCGCTCGACATCCTGTGCGGCCCCGTCCAATCCGTCTTGGCCTCGCGCCAGGAGGCCGACACTGGCTCCGTGACGAGCAAATTCTCGGGCAATGGCTCGTCCGACGCCGGCCGACGCCCCGGTCACCACAACGACTTCGCTCTTCCCGTTTCCACGACGAAATGCTTTCACAGCTGTCCTCCCTTCATCGTTTCTCGAGGATGCGTATCATCTCGCTCCCACCGTCGGATCGTATCCCTCATGAGGTTGGTTCATGGTTCCATACCAGACGGCAAGCGCTAATAACACTATGAGGAGAAAGAAGGTGAAGCGAAACGCGCCTAGATACGGTGTGTCGAATACGCCGAATGCATACAGCGCGATGACGATAACTGCTAGTAACAATAG
>DASTJX010000137.1:0-6702 GCA_035716265.1 Nitrospira sp. | reverse complement strand
AGCTGAACTCAAGGGTTGCAATCTGCGCATGAGCCGTATGATCTGCGGCCAGCATGTCAGGTATTCGGCGGGCACGGCGGGTGAGCAACAAGTCGCTAGGAAGGACACGGAGAAACTGTGCGATAGACGAGCCGTGCCGAGCCGGCAGCTTCGTCACCTCTATCAGGGGAAAGGACCCTCTTGAGACCTCCGTCAGGTGCACAAGCTCGGGATGACGCTGGCCGACGATTTCCACTTGAACGTGCGCCAGCCCGCCGTGCTCCATACCCAACTGGACGGCTGCGGCGTGAGAGAGATCAAGGATCCGACCATTCACGTAAGGCCCGCGATCGGTGATACGCACGTGAATATGCTTTCCGTTGGACAAGTTCACGACTCGTACAACGCTGCCAAGTGGCATCGTCCGATGGGCGGCAGTTAGCGCTTCCATGTTAAAGATTTCGCCGTTTGCCGCCTGCTTCCCATGAAACTGTTCCCCGTACCAGGATGCGACACCACGATCTTTGATGCCGACGTCGAATGGGGCATCACCTTTCGGAACCCAGGAACACGCCCCGAACAGCATGCCCGTGACAGTGATGCTCCATAGGATAGCCTGCCGTGTGTGCGAAGTATGGTTCGTCATGTTCAACACCTGTGGTACCCGGTTGATCTGACAAGGCCAACGAAACCCCGCTTGTGCTCTTCAAGCTAAGCCTCAACCGAGCATCCAACAATACCGCGGCGGTACCCTTGCCCCATACCTTGGTATGAAGGCAACACTCCCAGGCAAGGGCAAAAGCGCACGCCTCAGCACACCTCCTAACTTTTTGCTCCTATAGATTTCGACATCTTATCCGTGGAAAACCATGGCTGACCAGGCGTTATTAGGCGCCGAGCCGGATCACCTCCGCCAGGACTCCCCCTGGCGCTTTGACGTACGTTAACCAGACAATTTCACCCTCTTTAATGGTGCTAAGCAAAACCCTCTTATTCCCCCTGATAATCTTGGTCTGAGCGGTCACCGCTGCTCCAACGGTCATGTGGTTTTTTGGACCTAAGGGAGTTTTTACCACGATAAGGGGCGGAGTTTGCGTTAAGGTGATCGCAATAACCGTCCCGCGCACCTTGTACGTGCTATGTGACCTCGCCTCTCCAACGACGGCTGAGAAGCAAGCGACCAAAGAAATCACGCCAACGCTGAACCAATAGTACGTGCTCATGACGTCGATGGAATGGAAAGCGGTATGGGGACGGGCGGGACTCTAACAGGACCCGGTTGCTTCTGTAAAGGTTGTGGGTGTTGGCGGCAGCCCCATGTTGACTGCCTCGCGTCTCCTGAGTAAGATGCCCAGCAAGTGAATTCCAGCTATGGTGATCGGACGCCCGCCTCAGTAACCCGTAACCCAGGCCCCATCCACCACCGATCCCTAGATTCGTTGGCATGATCGACGTTCACCATATCACCAAGCGATACGGCCAACACACGGCCATCGATCGTGTCACATTCTCTGTCGCCAAAGGCGAGGTGCTCGCCTTTTTAGGCCCAAACGGCGCAGGGAAAACGACCACGATGCGGATCCTGACCTGTTTCATGCCGGCTACCGAAGGCACAGCAACGGTAGCAGGATTTGATTGCGCCGATCAGCCGCTTGAGGTCAAACGCCGGATCGGGTACCTGCCCGAAACACCTCCTGTCTATCAGGAGTTGACAGTCGATGAGTATCTGCGCTTCGTCGGACGGCTAAGGGGACTATCCGGTCCCATGCTGACCGGCGCCATGGCGCGCGAAGTGGAGCGCTTGGGCTTGAGCGCCGTGCAGCATCGCTTGATCGGAAACCTCTCGAGGGGGTACCGGCAGCGGGTAGGCCTGGCGCAAGCACTCCTTCACGATCCTTCTGTTTTGATTTTGGACGAGCCGACCGTCGGATTGGACCCGAAGCAGATTATAGAAATCCGAGAGCTGATCAAGAGTTTAGCCGGATCGCATTCCGTCATTTTGAGCACGCATATTCTCCCTGAGGCAACTGCCGTATGTCAGCGAGTCGTCATTATCAACGGCGGGCGGATCGTAGCCGAAGATACTCCGGATCGGCTGTCCGCGCGACTTCGCCATTCGGAGAAGATTGCGCTGACGCTGTCCCGAGCCCCTGTTGAGGTTGAGGCCCGCTTGAGACAAGTCGCTGGCGTTCAGCACGTGCATGCAAATGGTCCACCGGGACATTTTCTTTTGGAAAGTGAATTGGGGCACGACATCAGAGAGGATGTGGCTCGCCTCGCCGTCACCAACAACTGGGGACTCCTCGAGCTCAAGTCGATTTCGATGACGCTCGAAGACGTCTTCCTCAAGCTGACGAGGCACGAGGAAGGGTTGGTCCAGCCCGCAGATGTGGCGTCCGACGGTGTGGCGGTCAATGAGGGCAAGACGGAGGCGCCCTCATGACGCCCGTCAGCACGATCTTGTCGAAGGAGTTACGCTCGCACTTCGTGTCCCCAGTGGTGTATGTCGTGGGATCAGTGTTTCTGTTAATCGTCGGACTGCTCGCGTACCTCTATATCGTCTTCACCGGCGCTCAAGCCATCCAACTGATGCAGGTGCAGGGACAGGCGCAGATCAATTTAAACGATCTGGTCTTTCGCAACCTGTTTAGCAGCATTCGATTCGTTTTACTGATTATCCTGCCCATTCTGACCATGCGACTCTTCGCGGAAGAAAAAAAACTCCGGACTTTCGAATTGCTTATGACCGCTCCAATCGGTCTGAATGAAATCGTCGCCGGTAAGTTCATGAGTGTGTTTCTGTTGTTTTTGGGACTACTCGGCTTGACCGGACTCATCCCGTTAACCTTGTCGTTATTCAGCGATTTCGATTGGTATCCGGTTCTAACCGGGTATCTCGGTCTGGCGCTGCTTGGGGCGCTCTTTCTCTCCGTCGGTCTGCTCGCTTCAGCTTTGACTGAAAATCAAGTCGTGGCAGCGTTCGTGAGCTTCGGCCTCTTGCTCTTGCTCTGGCTGCTGGCAGGACTTGGATCTCTCCTTGGTGACAGCACGGTCGGCCAGTTCGTGTCCTACCTGTCGTTTATGGAACATTACGACCACTTGGTCCGCGGACTCATTGACACGCAGGACCTGGTGTATTTCGCCACCGCCCTGATCCTCATGCTGTTTCTCACGCATCGCGTCATCGACTCCACCAGGTGGAAATGAACCTCAAGACCATCCCTCTTGGAGTGATCGGATCGGTCCTCGCGCTTGGGGGCGTGGCCGCCTACCTCTTCTCGCCGGAACTCATCTGGCTTGTGACGGCTGCAGAGAGTCTCGCACTACTCTGCTTGCTCCTCTTTGTGGTCCTACACCGGGAGGCCTTTAAGACTTTCTCGTCACGCCGTTCAACGAGAATGGGTGCGAACAGCATACTGATCGTGGTGTTGTTCCTCGGCATCCTGGGGATTGTGAACTTCCTTGCTGCGCGTCATTCGGTTCGGTGGGATTTTTCGGAAAATCAAAACTTTTCGCTTGCGCCGCAGACACACCGTGTTATCCGAGGCCTGACGCGGGACGTCAAGATAACAGTCTTTACGCGTGAAAAGGACCCCGGCTACCAGTCATACAAAGAGCGTCTGGACAGTTATCGCCAAGCGAGTTCAATGATCGCGGTTGAATTCGTAGACCCGGAACGCCAGCCAAAAATGGCACAGAGCTATGGCATCACGAGAAGCGATACGGCCGTCTTCGAAAGCGGTGTGCAGACCGTTCGCGTAACGAATCCTTCAGAGGCCGAGCTCACAGGTGCGCTGATCCGTGTGTCGAAAGACGAGAAGAAGCGGGTCATATTTTTGGAGGGCCACGGAGAAACCGGCACCGAAAACCGGGAACGCACAGGGTTTTCGCTGGCCAAGGAAATCCTGGTCAAGCAAGGCTATGAAGTCGGGACTCTGAGCCTGCTGGCTCAAACAGCGGTACCGGAGAATACAGCCATCCTGGCGATTGTTGGTCCGCGTAAGCCCGTGACCAATGATGAATTGAATCGCATTCAGGCTTATGTCGAAAAAGGGGGACATCTGCTGTTAATGGTCGATCCCGACACACAGGCGGATTTTACTGCTCTACTGAGCCGGTGGGGTGTCGGATTGGGCCGTGGCGTGCTCGTTGATTTGCAGGACCGGTTGGCCCAAGGAGACCTCACCGCCCTGCTGGTGAGAACCTTCACCGAGCATGAAATCACGCAAGACATCAATGCCGCCGTCCTGTTTCCTCTTGCCCGTCACATTACGTTTGATGATCAAATTGGAAAAGACTGGGATTTTGTGCCGCTCGCCCGCACGTCCCCAAACAGCTGGGCTGAAACAGATTTGAAGGGCCGCGTTGTGAGCCTCAACGAGAAAGAAGATATCAAGGGACCGCTACCCATGGCCGCTGCCCTCGCCCCAAAAACAGCTCCGGCGGAAGGCACCACGAAGTCTGCCGTTGTGATCATCGGGAATTCGACCTTCGCAAATAACGCCTTCGTGAACTTTCCCGGCAACAGTGACTTTTTCCTCCATACCGTCGCCTGGTTGGCTCAAGACCGGGACATGATCAGCATCGGTCCCAAAGACCAGGTGTTCCGGCCATTTGTTCCGAATCCACTTCAAGAGCGCACGCTCCTCTATGTACAGGTCATTTTCCTGCCCGCCCTGGTGCTCATCGCAGGAGTACAGGTCTGGCGCAAACGCCGCCGCCTGTAATGAAGCGCTACTGGCCTACAGCCGTCATGGCTCTCGTGTTTTCCGCGCTTGGCCTCTATCTCTACCTCGTCGAGTTTCCAGCCAAAGAGTCGCAGGAACGGGAAGCCACCACGAAAAAGAAACTGCTGACGGTCGATGAGCAGGCGATTACTTCGTTGACTTTCAAGACGGACCGTGAGGAACTCACGTTTGAACGGACTCCGGATAAAGGGTGGTTGGTGATCAAACCCATCCGGGCAGAGACGGACACTCGTGAAATCAGCGCTCTGATTCGTGCGCTCGCGCTGGGAACAGTTCATCGGGTGGTGGAAACCAATCCCACCTCATTGACTCCGTTCGGACTCGACACGCCGGTCACCACTCTCGAAATCGAGGCCGGGAGCATATCGGACAGCTTTTTGATCGGTGACACGGGTCCGCTCACCTCTACCTTGTATGTCCTTCGCAATTCCGATCATGCGGTGCTCCTGACCGATCTGGCCCCAAAAGATTTTGTGAATAAATCGCTGATGACCTTCCGAAGAAAAGACCTCCTCCACCTGACATCAGGACAGGTCGATCGAATCCGCCTGACCTATCCTACGACAGAAATAGTGCTGTATCGGGTCAGCGACAAGCCTAAACCTCGATGGAAGATTCGCTATCCTGTTGAGGCGGAAGCCGACATCAATGCAGTGAGAATGCTGCTCTTTCGGCTGGAAGATCTGAAAGCCATGGGCATCGTAGACCCGGGCCCCGCCCGCGACGCGCTCGCTCGGACATTGAAGCAGCCCAAAGTCAAAATCACTGTTCACGCAGAGGATGGTGACCAAACCGTCAAGCTGTACCAACCGAATCCGTCAAGCGGGGAAGCCATCGCAGAAACAACGCTGGATGCGCCGCTTTTTCGGGTGAACCCGACCTTCGTCAAAGAATTCACCAAGGACCTCTATGCCCTGCAAGACAAGCGCCTTCTCGGCGCTGAGGAACAGGACATTGCCCTACTCAATGTGAAGACACGCTCGGAGCAGTACACGCTGATTAATCAGAATGGGGAATGGGTCCTGGAAGATCGTCCGGCTGAAAAGCTCAATCAGCAGGTCGTCAATCTGTTCGTCAGCCGTGTGGTCAACGTTCCCGCAGAAGAACGGGTTGTCAAACAAGCCGGCCCTCTGGCGCCTTATGGACTGGTGAACCCGGTGGCGGAATTTGTCGCAACCGGACGGGATGGAAAAGTGACGGGCAAACTGCTGGTCGGCGACCAAGCCAACGGTCTTGCATTCGCGACCGGCCACCGGCTTCCAGGGATCTATCAAATACGCGCGGACCTGCTCAAGCAAATCCCCCCGACAGCTGAGTTGGTTGCCGGACCCGGGGGATCGGGTTGATCATTGCGGCGTGCTCCGCTCGATCGGTTCCTGATGCCTGCGTTTGTCCGCGATCTGTTCGTCCATGCACCGCGCTCGCAGACGATAATCATCCGGAAATTCCCTGGAGCACTGCGCGACCGCAACCGAGTAATCTTGCAAGCTGACTCCCTTCGGTGGAGGACCTTGCAATTTTTGAAATGCTCGCATCTCCTGCTGTTGGCACTGTAGACGCATTCGCACATCGTCAGGCCAATTCTTCTCACATCGTTCCTGGATGAGCGAGAGATCCTCATGCTGAAGACGTGGGTCGACCGGAGTCGAGCGGGATTTCTCGAGTACGCTCCTCTGCTGCTCGATGCAGGCGGCCCGCATACGAGAATTATGAGACCACTCGCGGGCGCAGGTCTCCTCGATCACTTTTTCCGGATTATCGAGAGGCCAAGCGTTCGTCGGCAGCAGGGCTGACATCAGAACCACGCCGCCGAGTCCCACGATGCACAAAAATCTTCTCATACGACCACATTACCCAAAAATCCTCGCATCGACAACCGGGAGACCTCGTTCCCTGGACACACTTCGCGTAAGTGCGCTAAATTCAAGCCACGCCCCCGTAGCTCAGTTGGATAGAGCAGCGGTTTCCTAAACCG
>DASTJX010000136.1:0-5345 GCA_035716265.1 Nitrospira sp. | reverse complement strand
TGTATGCCCTGGCTGGATCGATGTTGGCGCGTGTAGGAAAGGCGGCCGGGCTTCAGGTCATCCAGGAAGGATTTGCTGATCGTGCCTACCGAACCGATGGTCGATTGGTATCGCGAAGCGAACCCGGGGCGGTGATCGACGATCAAGACCGCGTGCGAGAGCAGCTTCGCCAGTTGCTCGATGAGACTGTCATGACCGTCGAGCGTACGCTCATTCCGATGTCGATTCACAGCCTGTGTCTGCATAGCGATACCCCTCAGGCCCTTGCGCTGGCACGCGTCATTCGCGAAGAACTTCAACGCAGTGGGATCGAAGTGATGGCCGCCAGTCATGTCGACCGTTAAACCGACGTCGATCCGGGTCATCAAGCCCGGATGGTGTACGACGGTCCAAGATCTCGGACGTCACGGTTACCAACACTATGGTGTGTCGGTCAGCGGAGCGATGGACCGACTCGCTCTCGTCATCGCCAATCGACTGGTCAGCAATCACGATGTGGCTGCTGCTCTGGAAATAACGATTGTTGGGCCGGAGCTGTTATTTGAAGACGCCGCGGTCCTCGCGATCACCGGGGCAGATCTTTCGCCGGCCATAGATGGCCACACCATACCGATCTGGACCACGATAACCATCCAAGCAGGAAGCCGCCTGACATTTGGACGACGACAAACGGGTGCTCGTTCATATGTGGCCGTGGCCGGAGCATTCGATGTTCCGTTGTTGTGGGGTAGCCGATCCACGCATATTTCAAGCGGCACGGGCGGCTTCAACGGACGTGCACTCTTGGCCGATGACCTGTTACAGGCGGGTCTCGAACAGCGTGAGCGGCCATGTCTTGGAGCGATGCTGGCTCCTGGCGATCGACCCCTCTATGTCGGTTCGCCGACACTACGGGTCATTTCTGGACCGCAACGCACGAATGCCGCTGCGTTGTCCGTTCTCACGACCACATCCTATCGACTCACGAGCCAGTCGGATCGCATGGGGTATCGCTTGGAAGGACAGCGCCTTCACGAGAAGCCCACGCATCCTCAGCTCTCGGATGGAACCGCAATGGGAGTACTGCAAATTCCACCGGATGGATCGCCGATTCTGTTGATGGCGGACCGGCCGACAACCGGCGGATATCCCAAGATCGCGGCGGTCATATCTGCAGATCTTCCGCAGGCCGCACAACTTCAACCCGGTGACACCGTAACCTTTCGCACGATCACCCTAGCGGAGGCCGAGTCGGCATTGGCGAGCCAATGGCGCCAGATCAATGAGGTCCTACCACCCCGGAAGTTTTAAACCAGCGCTGCCCCGTGGGCGTTTCAGAGTGAAACACGAGTTAGTCGACGGTGAGCACCACTCGAAATCGCGCTTTGCCGCTCAACATGCGCTCGTAGCCGGCAGCGGCGTCTTCGAGCGGGAGCGTTTCGACCATAGGCCGTATTCCGGTAAGCGCACAAAAGTTCAGCGTGTCTTCAGAATCCCGGGCTGTCCCTGAGGGCCATCCTCGAATCGACCGGCGGCCTCCGATGAGTTGAATAGGCGTCACGGTGATGGGATCTGCCGATGCCCCCACAACCAGTAGTTGCCCTCCGACCCCAAGCCCGTCAATGAGCGCCGACATAGCCTTGCTATCCGGTGCCGTCGCAAGAATGACCGACGCGCCGCCAAGGCCCGTCAATTCCTTCGCGACATCCATGGACCCGGTGTCGAGATATCGTGCGGCGCCGAGCTTCAGTGCGAGAGACTCCTTGTCTTTGCCTCGACCGATCGCCACCGTGTGAAATCCCATTCTGCTCGCGAACTGGATGCCGAGATGACCGAGCCCGCCCAGGCCTTGTACGGCCACGAGATCGCCCGCGACCGCCTCACTATGCCGGAGACTATTAAACGTCGTGACGCCCGCACATAAAATGGGGGCCGCTTCGACCGCGGAAAGAGCCTCCGGAATGGCGGCCACGGCTTCGCTTGTCGCAATCATGTACTGCGCGTATCCGCCGTCTTCCTGGAAACCCGTCACCTGGAAATGCCGACACCCCATGAAATCACCACGCCGACAGGGATCACATTGACCACAATGTCCGCCATGCCAGCCCACCCCTACCCGTTGACCCTTCTTCCACACCGTCACGCCCGCGCCAACCTCGTCGACGACGCCGGCGACCTCATGACCCGTGACGCGCGGATATTGTAGCCCCGGCCAATGTCCCTCCTTCACAAATGCGTCACTATGACAGATCCCACAGGCCTGCACTCTAATACGGACCCGGTTTGGTCCAGGCGCTGGAATCTCTCGCTTGACCACTTCGAATGGCGCTCCAGGCGAGCGAATTTGAACCGCCTTCATCTGCGACATGTCAGCCTCCTCGGGTCAGGAGACACACTGGTATCGAACGTGTGAGAGAAGGGATGTTGTGCGCCTGGGCAAGAAGCAGTAACTAGGAAGAGCCCTTGATTTCGTCTACTGGGAAACCGCAGACGTCAGCCGAAAGCAGCGCGACTGAATAGTGAATGTGCTGGCGGTGGTCAGCGCTTCCCGTCGTACCCGCGGTCGCGCCACCGCTGCAACAATTGGATACGCTTTTCGAGCTGTTCCAAGGTCGCTTGGTCCACGCGGCTGCCGGTACGGGAGATGAGTTCCGCGTTCAAGCGCCGGTGATCGATGCCGGCTGCGCGCGCGACGCTTCCCACCAACACGCGGTGAAGGTCCCGGAGGTCCCGCTTACGGTCGTGCAGCGACGTCTCCGGAGCCGCTGTAGCCAGGCCGTCGGGCTGCCCCTCGTCTTCTCCGATAAGGGAATCGACACGTGGAATGGCATGCAACGGGGCGTACTCCTTAAGCGACACCGTCGCGCGCCCGAAGAGATCCCGCTGGCCCCGGGGCAACGTGTCCTCGAGGACATGATCGCGCTCCGCTTTGATCTGTCTGGCATATCGTACCAGCACCGGATCCTTGGGCAAATACAGCCACGCCCGTTGCGGTGTCGGCGCATCGGGCTGCATGCGGACGAACCGCCCGACGACCTGACGAAAATACATTTCTGTGAGCACATTGGTACCGTACACGCCGACCCGCAAACGCGGAATGTCGACGCCCTCACTGACCATGTTGACCGCCACGAGCCACTGCTGCTGCCGCTGGCCGGCGAACGCCCTGATGGTCCGGCTGGCCGCAGGATCATCCGAGACGGCGATGGCGGCTTTCGTTCCGGTCCACTTTTCCACGAGCGCGGCGACCGATCGCGCATGGTCTTGATCCATGCTGACGATAAGTCCCGCCGCATCCGGCTGCTCCTGCTTGCGTAATCGTGTTAGCTGCTCGTGCGCATCTGCAATCACGGGACCCAGCCAACTTTCCTGCAGCAGCGCCGTCTTCAAGCGTTCGCGCTGACGCTCGAAGGTGAGGCCATCTTCAAAGGTCGCCCGGTGTTCGCGCCCCTCCGAGAGCCAACTCAGCTCGCCTTCGTAGCTCGGGAAGAGAATCGGACGGCACACCCCGTCCCGGAGCGCGTCCGTATACCCGTAGGCGAAGTCCGCTCGACTTTCGCCCTGTTCATATCGGACAAAGGGGATGGGATGATTGTCCGAACGAAATGGCGTGCCTGACAACACGAGACGAAATACCGCCGGCTCAAACGCCTGACGCAATGCCATGCCCCAATGCCGGCCGTCCGCCGCATGATGCAGTTCGTCCAAAACCACGAGGGTGCTTCTGCGGGCGCAACCTCGCTGGAAGACCCGTGGGGCGAGCGCCACTTGCTGATACGTGACGACCGCGCCATGATAGTCCGACGCCTCACATGTCTGCTCGTTCGTCAGAGCGGGATCCAGGTGTAAGCCGACGGTTCCGGCCGCTTGAGACCACTGAGTTCGCAGGTGATTCGTGGGGCACACGACCAAGAGTCGTTGCGCCCTCCGCGTCCGCACGTACTCATGCGCCACCCGAAGGGCGAAGCGAGTCTTGCCCGCTGCCGGGGTGGCCATGGCCAAGAAATCCGAAGCCGGATGCGACAACACGCCTGTGACCGCGCGCGCCTGCCAATCTCGCAACGCTGCCTTCCAGACGGATAAGGGCTGGGCTGCTCCCGCCCGTTCCGACTTTTTCTCTGCCAAGAGTGGTCCTCGTATCAAACGATGGGGTTACGACCCGAGTGAGGCTATGGTGAACCGAGGGAGGCATTGTAGCGATTTAGCGTAAAGGTGCAAGAGCGACCAAGGACATTCACAGATCGCGCCCTGTTGGCCGATGATACGGGCCAGCCCTACCCAAAGTGTCCTGTAACAGGCTGCGCCCGGCGATCGACTGACAGATATATAGCCTCTTACAGTGGAGTAGGCTTCTTAGAAGCGGAGGTCAGTATGACAGCTTGATCATCGGGGTACTAACGATGATTCTCTGGACGCCCTGCGTTGCAGCAGATTAGCGGGATTCCATCATCTATCGATGTCAGGGTCCATCCGACATCGATCTCTACACAAAAGAAGCGAGGGGGCTGTGAGGTGGAAGCCCATGTGGAACTGGCGTGACCAATCAGCCGGTGCCGGAAGGGTCGATGGGAGGACGAGAGTAAGCGGAACGAGAAGAGAGCTAGGCCCCACGGCGACCCCTGATTGCTGCTTGGCGTCCATCACTTTTGATGGACGCCAAGGCCTCACACCCGCGCAAAACACCTTCAGCTCTGTTGGTCGCTACCGACTCGAAGCTCCGTCGTCCTTCTCAGACTGGGCCAGGCCCTCGTTTCTCTCCACTGGCCTCCCCACTGGTTGGCTTGCCTGGTCTTCGGAACCAATAGAGATAGTGCCGGCTATATTCTGTTCCCCGCTTGGGTCACTGGCCGATTCGGCCCTGACCACATACTTCACCTCGCCGGAATCCCGGAAACACAGACTTGCCGTCTTGTTGGAGCCGAGTTTGGCCGAGTACTCATTGCGTTTTGTTCCAAACCCCAACGGTCCGCCGAAATTGCGCTGACAGGTCAGGTTCTCTGTTATGGGATTCAAGAATATGACTCGGACAGCGCCCTGGCGCTTGTTGATCCAGCGGACCTCGTCACCGGGGTTTACGGCCAGGGATGTCGGTTCGACGACATCTCGGATAACGACATCCTTAACTTGGCCCGTGCGAGTCAAGGTTGGCATGCTTTCCCCACCGATGCTCTGGCAGCCGGTAAGTAGGACTAGAGCCGACCCGAGGATGATGCGGTGGACGTGCATTGGTAATCCCTCCTTTTTTGTTGAAGGTGAAACATCTCTCGCCATCTCAAAAGATGGGATGAAGCCACCCATGGTGAAGCATCTGCAAAAGGCGCACCGCCATCGTTTCGCTAGTTCTATATATATGCCCCAGTTTGTGA
>DASTJX010000135.1:0-7879 GCA_035716265.1 Nitrospira sp. | reverse complement strand
TTACCTCGATATATAGCGTGGGTCCAGCGTGAAACCGCTATTGATTGAGTGAGGACGGGTGATTCTTTACCAATTGAGGGGTTGACCAACGCTGCCTAGATGGGTACACTCGGAATCAGGAGTGGGCATGTGGAGGGGCACCCTTTCAGCAGGGGGTGAGGGATATGGGACAAGTGAGCGGCGTTGAATCCAACGATTCGTATACGGTGGTCATATTCCGGGGTTCTACAGCCAAGCCCCTCCGGTTTAGCTTTCCAAGAAAATTCGTTCGTAAGATATTGATTCTAGCGGCAATTATCCTTGTAGCCGATATCCTAGTGATCTCCCACTACGTGGTCAGGACAGGCGAAGTCTGGGAGTTGTCGGCATTCCGTAGCGAAGCGCTCAGCGCTCGCCAGCAGACTGCGGCCTTCTCGACAGCAGTCGATGACTTGAAAAAACGGCTGACCAGCATGAAGGAGGTCAACCAGCGCCTCCGCGTCATGTTGGGTATTGAGATGCCGAAGACTGGCGACCAGTTAAACGGGCGCGGTGGTGACGAAACTCCCCTTCCCGACGGTAGTACACTGCACTCACCGGACAAGATTTTGCGCAGCGGTGCCGTGCTTCCGCAGCCGAACACCGTCGATGGCCTGATGGAGCTGAACACCTCAAAGTCACAGGATCTCGGCGAACAAGACCTCATGGCTTCTGTCCGGGAAGATATTGTCTGGCTTGCCAAAGAAGCCGATGTGCAAGAACAAACCCTTCACGAACTCTCCCTCGCTGCCGAACAAAAATCCTCGCGCTGGGCTGCCACCCCTTCCATTTGGCCGGTCAAAGGCTGGGTGACTTCCGGATTCGGACCACGCGTGTCGCCATTCACCGAAAAGCCGGCGTGGCACGATGGGCTGGATATCGGGGCAGCCGCCAATGCCCCAGTGCAGGCGCCCGCACAGGGTCGTGTCACGAGTGTGGGATTTGATTCGAAGCTGGGAAACGTGGTTAAGCTCGATCATGGCTTTGGCATTGAGACGCTCTACGGACATATGGCCAAGGCTCTGGTGAAGGAAGGGCAGCGTGTCAAGCGCGGCGATGTGTTGGGTTTGGTCGGAAGCAGCGGACTCGCCACTGGCCCTCATCTTCATTACATGGTCAAGGTGAACGGCCAGACATTCGATCCTGCGAAATACATTCTCGATTAAATGGTTCTTCCTCCAGCGAGCCTGATTACGCGCTAGTCGTCTGACGAAGCGCGTATTTTTTTGTCCGGTCTGCACTGGGATGCCGTGGTATACTCGGCACTGGCATTACCTTCCATCTCACCTAACCCATGACCGATCTCGAGATCGCGAGAGCGTACCGACCTCTCCCCATCCAGGACATTGCGAAACGACTCGGCCTCTCACCGGAGGAACTGCATCCCTATGGACGCTACAAGGGAAAAGTGGCTCTCCCGGCGCTGGATCGGCTGAAAGGCAAGCCGGAGGGAAAATACATTTTGGTCACCGCAATCAATCCAACGCCGTTGGGTGAAGGAAAAACGACAACTTCCATCGGATTGGCGATGGGACTCTGCAGAGTCGGCACACGTGCTGTGGTGACATTGCGCCAGCCGTCGCTTGGACCGGTATTCGGCATCAAAGGAGGAGGAACCGGTGGTGGCCGCGCTCAAGTCTTTCCAATGGAAGAGATCAATCTGCATCTGACGGGCGATGCTCACGCCGTTTCAGCCAGTCACAATTTATTGTCGGCGTTCGTTGACAACCACCTGTTCCACGGCAATGCTCTAGGCATCGATCCGTCTCGCCTGACCTGGCCACGATCATTGAATGTGAGCGATCGGGCGCTCCGCCACATCTCGCTCGATGAGAGCGCCCGGTGTCGTCCGACGAGCTTTGTGATCACTGAAGCATCGGAGGTGATGGCCATCCTGGCCCTGTCGTCGAGTCAGGCTGATTTGAGACGCCGGCTTGGCCAAGTCGTCGTGGGGGTGACGACGGACGGAAAACCGGTTCGAGCGGAGGACTTATCGTGCGCGGGCTCCATGGCCTTGCTCTTGAAGGAGGCCCTTTTGCCTAATCTGGTTCAAACGCTCGAAGGGACGCCGGCATTCGTCCACACCGGTCCGTTTGGCAACATCGCGCATGGTAATTGCTCGATCATCTCTGACGCCATGGCTTTGCGCTGCGCCGATTATGTGATCACAGAAGCCGGATTTGGGAGTGACCTGGGCGCCGAAAAATTCTTCAACATCAAGTGCCGACTGTCGGGATTCGTTCCGGCTGCGGCCGTCGTCGTTGCGACCTTGCGTGCGCTCAAGCTCCATGGTGGTGGTGGCGTGGTGAAAGCAGGCTCTCCGGTCCCGGTCACCATTTCCGGGCCTAACCAGGAAGCGCTCACTCGGGGGTTCGCAAATCTTGAGCAGCACATTGCCAACGTCAAGGCACATGGTATTCCGGTCGTCGTGGCCGTCAATGCGTTCAACGACGATCCAACCTCAGAATTGCAATGGCTACGGACACAGGCATGTAAGGCCGGTGCCGCCGAAGCGGCGATTTCCACCCATTACGCGGACGGTGGCAAAGGGTCAGAAGAACTGGCGCGGGCGGTAATCCGAGCCGCCGGGCTGCGCTCATCATTTTCATATTTGTATGAACAGTCTTGGCCGACGAAGAAGAAGATCGAAACCATTGCAACCAAGATGTATGGCGCCTCAGGGGTCTCGTTCGAGCCGCAGGCTGAAGAGCAAATGGAACTGGCCGCGGAGTTGGGGTACGAGCAACTGCCTGTGTGTATGGCCAAGACGCCGCTGTCGCTTTCGCACGACCCGGCGCTGAAAGGCCGTCCGAGCGGGTTTACCTTGCCGATCAAAGAGGTTCGATTGCTCGCGGGCGCTGGGTTTCTCACGGCCGTCTGTTCCGGCATCCAGCTGATGCCGGGGTTGCCGAAGAAACCGGCCGGAGAACGGATTGGCCTCGATCCGCAAACCGGCGAAACGGTCGGGCTCTCCTGAGGCGATTAACGTTGCTTGAGGTAACGGAAAAACTCTGAGTCCGGGCTCATGACGACCGTGGATTTTTCATCGAAGCTCTTCTTATACGCTTCCATAGACCTGGTAAATTCAAAAAACTTAGGATCTTGCCGGTAGGCGTCGGCATAAATCCGGAAGGCTTTCGCGTCGCCGGACCCGCGAAGCTCCTCCGATTCCTTATAGGCCTGCGCCAGAATGATTTCACGGTCCTTTTCCGCGTCCGATCGAACCTTTTGCGCTTCCTCCGCGCCCTCAGCGCGATATTGCTTGGCTTGTTGCTCCCGTTCGGCCTGCATCCGTTGAAAGACCGTTTTTTCATTCTCTTGCGGCAGATCCGCTCGCTTGATCCGCACATCCTGAATCGTGATGCCATAGGCCGAGGCCTTTTCGTTGGCCCGCTGGGTGACGACCTTCATCAGCTCGGCTCTCGTCGTGGATACGATTTCGGCTAGATCATGTCGGCCCAACTCCACCCGCAGCTCGGAGTAAATAATGTCGTGAAGCCGCTGCAGCGCCCCGCGCTGGCTTTGAAAATTCTGGTAGACCTTCAAGGGATCGTTAATCAGCCACTTGGCGAAGTTGTCGAGCAGCAACGTTTTCTTGTCCTGCGTGATGACGTCTTGGGCGTCCGAATCGTAATCCAGAAGGCGCTTGTCGAAGTAGGTGACTTCCTGAACGAAAGGCACCTTCACGTACAGGCCGGGTTCCATGACGGTGCGAACCGGCTTGCCCAGTTGCACGACGATCGCCGTCTGGGTGACATCAACCACGTACAGCGGCGAGGCACCCAGCACCAAGAGGCCGATAAAGACGGCGATCACCGCAATGGTCAGGCCCTGCTTGCTCATGGCTTGCGTCCCTCCGCCGATACGGGGGGCTTCTTGGAAAACCGGTCGATGGGTAAGTAGGGGAGCAAACGCTCGGCGGCCTTTCCATCGATGATGATCTTTTCCATCTTCGGCAAAATTTCTTCCATGGTCTCGATGTAAATACGTTTGCTGATGGTATCCCGCGCTTGGTTATATTCCCGCAGGGTGGCCAGGAACCGGTTGCCTTCGCCCTCGGCGCGATTCAAGCGCGCTTGTGCATAGCCCTTGGCCTGGTTCACCACCTGGGCTGCTTCACCTTTCGCTTTCGGCAGAATGTCATTGCGATAGCCGATCGCTTGATTGATCAGCTTTTCACGGTCTTCCTTCGCATTGGTGACATCTTTAAAAGCGGCGGCAACGGCTTCAGGGGGGTCCACATCCTGGAGTTGAACCGCGGCGATCTGCACACCGGCCTGATACTGATCCAAAATCTTCTGGAGTAGATCATGTGTGTCTTGCTGGATCTGCGCTTTCCCGGTCGTCAGGGCCTCATCGATCTTGCTCTTGCCGATGACTTCTCGCATGGACGCTTCAGCCGCCTTGCCGATGGTGTCATGGATGTCGGCGACATTAAATAAGAAGTTTGGGGCTTCTTTGATCTTGTACTGGACGATGAACTCGATTGCCAGAATGTTCATGTCACCGGTGAGCATCAGGGCTTCCTGTGGAAGCATCTGCTGCCGGTTTTGCCGATCGGTGCGAAAGCCGATTTCCACGCGATGAAGTTTTGCGACTTTCGGCTGCAGGACCGACTCGACGAGTGGAATCTTTACATGAGGGCCAGGACCAAGTGACCGTACCGGAATGCCAAAGCGCTTCACAATGCCTTCTTCATCCGGTGCAATGATAAAGGCGCTTTGCCAGGCTAGAAAGATGAGGACCCCGGCCAACAAGATGTTTCTGAATCCGCCGCTGGGAAGCAGGTTCTTGAATTGCAGTTGCGCCTGCTTGAGTGCATCTTCAAGCGGGTCGCTTTTTCTGCTCCACGGGTCTTTGGGATCCCAGACCATGCGGTGATAGCGGGAAGGTTTCCTACTTTGATAACGCGCGACACCATAACAGAGTGCCGGTGCCTTCGCAACATGCGGAAGGCTGGCGGAGGGTGGTACGGCGCGGCTAGACGGTCACAGAGCCTCCGCACGACGAGCCGGAGCCTGCGGTGCAACCGTAACAGTGATTCCGCGTGACAATTGGTCGGTCATTCAGCGTCAGAGGATCGAAATCCCGTATATGTCTGGGCGCCTGTTGATCCACCGGCAGATTCAACATCTGGTTGAAATCGCAATCGTATAGCGTGCCGTCCCACGCCACGGATAGCGTATGGCGGCACATGACGCCTGCTGCGGCGGCTGGATTGAAGGCGTTCGCAAGGCGCTCCATGTAGCCGTCATAGTTCCCGCTCTCAACCAGAAATTCCAAGAAGCGGCTGATCGGCATGTTCGTGATCGTATAGAGACGATTGAATTCAATCCCGTGATGCTTGTGTAGCTCTTTGCGAAACTGCGATTCAATGGCTTCCTGTCTTGGAGGCAAAAACGCGCCGACAGGATTGTAGACGAGATTCAAGATCAACCCGCTATCGGGTCGTCCGTAGCCGAGGTGATTCAGTCGTTGGAGTCCCTCGATCGACTTCTTGAAGACGCCGTCTCCGCGCTGGGCGTCTGTCTGCTGCGCCTTGTAATAGGGAAGGGAGGCCACGATCTCGACGTGGTGAGCCGCCAAGAATTCGGCCAAATCCGCTTGAGCCGGCAGCAGGAGAACCGAAAGGTTGCAGCGGTCCATCACATGACGCTGTAGGCTCCGCGCCTGTTCGACCAGCCAGCGAAAATTCGGGTTGAGTTCTGGCGCCCCACCGGTAATGTCGACGGTAGGAATGTCCGTCTTGGCCAATGCCTCGATGCAGAGTGCTGCTGTCTCACGGGACATGCTCTCCGTACGATCGGGTGCTGCGTCGACATGACAATGCCGACAGGTCTGATTGCACAGTTTCCCTACATTGAGCTGAAGGACCGTAATGCCGGTCGCTTTGAGTGGGCGGAGGCCGGCCTGCTCCATCGGTATGTCAAACGGTTTGCAAGCGGTGGTTGCCTCTAAAAGTTGCAGCTGTGCTGCTGTGGGGGCTAAAGGACTTCGTCGTACAAGGAGTGATTGCATGAGCTGGCTCTTCCGATTAGTCCGAGAGGTGCCTCTTCATACGCAGTTCGTCTTACTCATCTAGCCAGAGATTGCCGAACAGGTCAACAACCGGCTTAGGGAGGCACTCCGGCCTAGCTGAGCTCAGTGCGGTCCAGCCGGACCGCCGCACAGGCTGTGTTTCGTGGATCGCCGAGCCAGCTTCTTCCTCCCAACATAGGCATAGAGTCCGATATTCAAAAGCAGTAACGATCCCCCGAAAACGAACTGGAGATCCCGCGTCAGAAAGTCAGGATAGAGGACAGTCATGAGCCAATGCGAGAGGAAACTCTCCCTGTAGCCGGCTTCACCGGATAACACCCGGAGCCGGGTTTCCAGCGGCGTGAGCGGACAGACAAGATTGCCAAACTCGACGATGAATCCCCAGATAAGCGCCGGTGCATGCACCCAGATGGCCCTGGGCCATCGGAGTGCGAACAGCGCACCAAACATCACAAACAATACAAAGAGAATATGTACCAGCGCGATGACATCGGCAAGGAGGCCATATCCCATATGCTTCAAGATTCTACAGAAGGTGAGGCAGATGGGTACGTGATGCGATCTGCTGCGACAACGGCAAACGGCGTCAACCGATGCGTATCAGCCTTCGTCTTCGTCATGATGTGCCGAATCACCCATCCCCGGATCAGCAGTGCATCGGCTATCAACGATCGGTGACACCGCCATGGCACCGCTTCCGCGCACATGACGGCGGTCGCCCATTCACGACTTTCGGCCATCAGTTGCTCGAGGGCGCTCCGGAACTGTTCCGACTGCATGTAGTCGGCATACCCTCGAAAGCTGGCGTTCTTCCAGCCGGCGTTCACAGAATCTTTCTTGGCTTTCTTCAACCCGCCGAGCTGAGGCATATGACGGTAGGTCAGCTTCGCTTTCTTCAGATGCGCCGCCAGTGCCTCGGTATCATATTGCGGATTGTGCCGGGACCGGGGAATCGTTCGCACATCGACGAGGCGCTGAATGCCGTGGGATCGCAGCATCGCCAGGAAGTCTTCTATGGGTTTCGTCGAATGCCCGATGGTCCAGAGCTGCGGTTCGCGTCGCGTGGTCGTCATTGCCTGCAGCCTCTCCATTCTGGATGAAACATTCAGGTCGGATCAAGATGAGTGGACGGGTGCTAGTCGGGCGGAGCCTTACTCGGGTCCAGTTCCACAAGCCTGAGCCTGCCATTGGCCACGTGCTCCGCTCGGTACAAGCGGCTCCCCACTTGCAGGCTGCCTACCAGCAGGTTACCGCTGGCCATCAACGTAAACTCGCCCTGGGAAGGCGGTTTAAACGTCCCGCGGATGACGGCAGTATCGTTGATCCGTGAGACAGTCGAGGTAATGTCCAACTCATGGCGATGTCCGTCGAAGAGTTCGAGGATGATCCGCGGGTGCGGTCTCGCGGTTGGATCTTTCAAGATACGAAGCAGCTGCATGTCGAGCGTGATATCTCGCTGACGCAGCACCCAGGGCTTTCGTGGTGATGCCGGAGTATCCGGCTGTGGCGGGGCCAGTTGCCAGAGATTCCTGGCCTCCGGCTCGGCAGCGACCGGTGCGCATTCGGCAGCACTGGCTATGCTGATGAAGAGCGTGATACCAGCAAGCACATGCATCATTCCGCCTTCCTGAACACTGCCATCAGGTTGCTGATGACGGGCTCATTGAGCAGTTGCCGCGAGTGCCTGGATCGCCCATTCGACCAAATCCTCCGGCGATTCGACGATCTCAACCGGCACCTCGTAATAATGTTTGAGCGTCTGGTAGGGAGTGGGACTAAAGGGTTTCATGTTTCTGGCGCGATATGCAGGCTGTGTCTCCTG
>DASTJX010000134.1:0-8753 GCA_035716265.1 Nitrospira sp. | reverse complement strand
AGCACTACAAGACCACCGATATAAGGCACGATTTGCAAGATCGCTGCGGCGGCTGCCCAGAGACCAGGATTCGGCATCCCGAGGGCCCAGAGAGACCCCCACAAGGCAAAGCCAAATCCGCTCTGAATCACCATAGTTTGAAACAAATATTGTGACATTTGTCGTTCAAGGCCCTCGAAAATGTCGGCGGCACAGCCACGATCTTCGCGTCGAGACAACACGGTGAAGAACTTTCTGGCAAACAGATCACCGGACGCCAATAAAAAATACAAGAGAAGAAGCGTCGTCCCGATCCCCGCCATGGTTTTTCCCAAGAGCGCGACGATTGCCGCTCGCCGGTCCGGCACGACTTCGACCTGACGGACGGCGGGAGAGGAGTCGGTCTGTCCTACACGGTTCATGGCCTCGGTGGCTTCGGAGAGTTGAGAGACCGATTCCTTGACCGGTAGCAGCTTGCGTTCGATCACACGGAACGCGCGCGGTGCTTTGTCAAGCCTTTGCGCTGCCGGCGCGGCCAATTCATACATCGTGAGGGCCACGAGACCCGTGATCGCCAGGAGGATGATAGCAGCGGCGACCGGCTCTATGACGTGATGCCGTTTAAGCCAACGCACGACCGGCATCAACAGAAAATGCAGGAGCAAGGCCAGCGTGAGCGGAACCGCAAAGTCCTGAGCTTGATGCAGGAACCACACGAGGGCAAGGATGAACAGACCGGTCAATGAAACGGATCGCAGGTCCGGACGACGTGAGCCAAACTCAATCGCGTGGGACCGGCTTTGACGCCGGGTGATGGATGACGGCTCGTTGGGAAGCGCTTTCCTAGTCACAACTGATCCTGACCGATTCGTCCGACTTGCCTTACAGGGGGAACCCCTGAAAGCAGTGAGGATTCACCCGAGTCAAACACGCGTCGTCTTTTTCACGTCACATTCTCACTAGGCATTTGAGGCTAGATACTATGTGTTAGCGAAAAAGGATAGGTGGCCTCACGGCGGACAGTTTGTCCCGGTCTGTATAGAGGCGCCGCTATCGTCGTCCCCGATTTGGGCTATTAATCAGTTCTTTCATCACTCTTGCAGACGTAGTGCTCAACATTCATGCCGGAACTCTTCTTGCAGGAATGTAGGGGCGAGCCCCCAAGCACGCGATACTGAAGGGCGCGATGAGGCCTCGGAGAATTGCTCGCGGTGCAGTGAGCCTCAAAGAGGAGATGCGTATGAACGCCATTGCTCTGTTTCTTATGCTGGTACTGAATGGCAACATGACCTGTGGTGCAGAGCCGCCGGACCAGGCGATGCTTGGTGATCAGGCGGTGCAGGTCCAGGTCTTCCACTGCTATTGGAGCGAACGGGAAAGCGCGTCTCATCAATTCGTCGTGATCTCTCCTGTCTGCCCGACCTACGTCGCTCAACCGATACTGCTCAAAGAGGTGCATGCCCATAAGGGGTGGGTGATGAATCGGTTCGGGGAGTTTTATCCTGCCACAACCAACATTGAAATGATGGATGTGTACCGGCCGCCCTGTTGAAATAGAATTTCTTCTGAAGAGCCGCTCCGGTTCGCTCTTGCTTTTGCTGACATCCACCAAAAACTAGGGGTCCCCCTAGGGGTACCTCTTGTCTATAATCCCCTATACTTCCCTCGTTTCCCCAATCACTTACGGAGCCTGGTGACTCACCGGGAGGCAAGTGGTGTGACCTTCGAGGCCGGTATTGGTGGGCATTTGAAACAAAGCGGATTGACCGCGGTCATCAAAGAACATCTTGTCGCACTGTTTGCGACGAGTCTGGCACTCGGTTGCCGTCTTGTTCTTGATCCGTATCTTGGCGATCATCTTCCTTACGTCACCTTCTTCGTGTCCATTGCGTTTACCACATGGTATGCGGGAGTGTCTGCCGCGTTGACCGCCACGTTGCTAGGCGGAGTTGCTGCGGTCTGGTTTTTTGTCCCACCGCGATTTTCACTCGACATCACCGGCCTGTCTCAACAAGTCGGTCTTGTCGCCTACGGAGGCGTCGGTCTGACCTTCATTGCGGTCGGACAGGTCATGCATCGGGCCCGGCGGCGGGCCGAAGAATTGGCTCAAGGCCTATGTGTCACGGAAGAACGGCTGACGCTGGCCCAACAAGCGTCTCAGGTAGGCTCGTTCGACTGGAATCTTGACACAGGTGTGAGCAGTTGGAGTCCTGAACTCTATGCCATGTACGGTCTTCACCCGGACAAGTTCGACAAGACCCAGGCGGCCTGGGAGTCTTGTCTCCATCCTGATGACCGCCACGAGATGGTGGAGGCTGTCGAACGATCGCGACGGAGCGGCGAGCCGGAAGATCGTGAGTTTCGCATCGTCAGACCCGACGGAGAGATTCGGTGGTTGGCTGCGCGGTGGCGGTGGCTCAGAGATCAGGCGGGGCAGCCGGTGCGCCTTACCGGTGTGAATTTTGACATCACTGAACGAAAGCAGGACCAGGAAGCCTTGCGGCTGAGCCAGAGTCGGTACCGGGATCTCATTCAAAGCCTCCCCGCCGCCGTCTATACCTGCGACGCCGAAGGGCGGATTCAGCTCTACAACCAGGCGGCGGTGAGCTTATGGGGGCGTGAGCCGGAAATCGGAAAGGATCTCTGGTGCGGGTCATTGAAAATCTATCGGCCTGACGGAGCTCCGTTGCCCTTGGACGAATGTCCGATGGCGGTCACCCTGCGGGAAGGACGGGCCGTCCGCGGAGAGGAAATCGTCATCGAACGGCCTGACGGATCCAAGCGGCACGTGGTGCCTCATCCAGACCCCATCCGTGATGCCTCCGGCACCGTGATCGGCGCGGTCAACATGCTGATTGACGTGACGGAGCACAAGCGGATCGATGATCACCTCAAAGAAAGCGAAGACCGGACACGTGCGATTTTTGAATCGTCGCTCGACGCCTTGATTACGATGGATGCCGACGGACTGGTCCAGGATTTCAATCCGGCAGCTGAAAAGACGTTTGGCTATACTCAGGCGCAGGCCCTGGGCCGTCCGGTCGCGGACCTGATCATACCGCCGCGTTTGCGGGAAAGTCATAAAGTCGGATTACGACGGTATTTGGAGACAGGCGAGGCGTCCGTGATCGGACGACGGATTCAGATGCCCGCGCTCCGGGCCAACGGGTCCGAAATTCCGGTCGAGTTCTCTATTGCCGTGACTCGGCGACCGGGCCACCCACCGTTTTTCACAGCCTATCTCAGGGATATCTCGGATCGTCAACGGTCTGAGCGGGCGACGGCGCATTTAGCGGCCATTGTCGCATCGTCGGACGATGCCATTGTGAGCAAAAATCTACAAGGCGTGGTGACGAGTTGGAACCGGGCGGCGGAACGACTGTTCGGCTATCGAGCAGACGAGATGATTGGCCGGCCCGTGACCCTCATCATTCCAGCCGATAGACAGGATGAAGAGCGCCGCATTCTCGACGAGATTTCGCACGGGCGGACAGTCGAGCCCTACGAAACGATCCGGCGCCGCAAAGATGGAAGCGATGTGCACGTTGCGTTGACGATTTCGCCGCTGTTTGATACCCACGGAAAGGTGATCGGCGCATCGAAGATTGCCCGGGACATCACCCCCCGGGTTGAACAGGAGCGGGCATTGAAAGAAAGCCGCGAACGGCTACGGCACGCCTTGGCCTATCAGGAAGCGGTCATCAACAACATGGGTGAAGGGCTGTACACAGTCAATCGGCATGGACTCGTCGTTTCCATGAATCAGGCCGCGGAAAAGCTGTTCGGCTGGAGCAAGGAGGAATTGCTCGGACTCAAAATGCATGACGTGACCCATTACAAGCATCGTGATGGGACGCCCTTTCCTGCACAGGAGTGCGCGGAGTTGCAGGTGCTCCAGAAGGGCACGTCCTTGATCAACCACCAGGATGTCTTCGTGCGCAAGGACGGCACGTGCTTCGACGTGGTGTATAGTGCGATGCCGATTCGCGCGGGCGAGGAGATCGCCGGCCTCGTCGTCGTCTTCCGTGACGTCACGGAAGAAAGAAAGGCCGAGCAAGCCCTCAGAGATCGTGACCGCGCGCTGACGATCGCGAACGACGAATTGACTCAACAGAAATTGGGTCTCGCCGACGCGAATAAGGAACTGCAAAGCTTCTCCTACTCTGTGTCGCACGATCTTCGTGCGCCGCTTCGCACGATCGACGCGTACATCCGCATCTTAGAAGAAGACCATGGCGCGCACTTGAACTCCGAGGCCCGGCGCTGCCTTGGGATTGTCAGGAAGGCTGCCGGCCAAGCCGGTGAACTGATCGACGACTTGCTGGAATTCTCGCGCTTGGGCCGCATCGGCATGGATTTCCGTCCGACGAAGATGGCCGAGATCGCACGGGAAGTGGCCGACGAACTCAACGTGACGCACGACGGTCGCACCGTTGACCTGACGATCGGCGATCTGCCGCCCTGCCAGGGAGACTGGCGGCTGTTGAGGCTCGTATGGATGAATCTCCTGGCTAATGCCTTCAAATTTACGCGTCATCGCCCGGTGGCTCAGATCGAGGTCGGGTGGCTGCCAGACGACCGCCAGGCTGATGCCTCGGTGTATTTTGTCCGAGACAACGGCGTCGGCTTCGACATGAAATACGTCCACAAACTGTTTGGCGTGTTCCAACGATTACACCTGAAGGAGGAGTTCGAAGGCACCGGAGTGGGCCTGGCTATCGTGCAGCGCATCGTACAACGGCACGGAGGACGCGTGTGGGCGGAAGGCAAGGTCGATGGGGGTGCCACCTTCTTTTTCTCATTACGAAAGGCATTGCGATGACAAATGGTACAGAAATTCTTCTGATCGAAGATAATCCGGAGGACGTCGAAATCACGCTACGGGCGTTTCACAAGCATCATATCGCCAACAGAGTCCATGTTGTGCGAGACGGCGAAGAGGCGCTGGAATGCCTGTTCGGAACCGGCCGTTACGCCGAGCGCAGTCCATGTCGAAACACCAAGCTCATCCTTCTTGACCTCAAGCTGCCCAAAGTGGATGGGTTGGAAGTCTTACAAAAATGCAAGTCGGATCCACGGACCAAAGGGATTCCGATAGTCGTGCTGACCTCTTCGCGTGAAGAGCAGGATCTCGTCAAAAGCTACAACCTCGGAGTGAACAGTTACGTCGTCAAACCGGTCGACTTTCCACAGTTTAGTGATGCCGTCAGGCAGGTCGGCTTGTATTGGATATTGCTCAATCAATTTCCTTCGGAATTGGCGCTCGAATCCGCATCACAATCACATTGACCTCGGAAGGAGTGTAGCTATGGGCATGCTGCGCGTGATGATCGTGGAAGATGATGCGACCGATGCGGAATTGGTCGTCCGTGAGCTCAAAAAGAGCGGGTTTGAGCCGGAATCCCGCCGGGTCGATACGCGGGACTCGTTCATGACCGCGCTCCAAGAGCGCATTCCGGACGTGATCATTTACGATCACAACCTTCCGCATTTCAGTTCGTCCGAGGCGCTGGAGCTCGCCCATCAACGCGACCAGGCGATTCCCTTCATCATCGTCTCCCATGCCATCGGAGATGAGGACGCCGTGGCGCTGATGCGGGCGGGCGCGGCCGATTATCTGCTTAAGGACCGGTTGGGGCGGTTGGGGGAGGCGGTACGACACGCATTGGAGCAGCGGAGATTACGGGAGGAGCATACAGCAGCCCGGAATGCCATCGTCACGTTGAATGCCGATTTGGAGCTTCGGATTGCCTCCAGGACTGCCCAATTGAAGGTGGCCAACCATGCGTTAGAAATGGAGTTAGGCCAACGCAAACGCGCCGAGGAAGCGCTGCGCCGGCTGAACGGCGACCTCGAGCAGCGTGTCACGGAGCGTACGCGGGATCTCGTGGCGTCCAACCAGCGGCTTCAGGCACTGGCCACAGAACTCACGTTGGCGGAGCAGCGGGAACGGAAACGGCTGGCCGCGGAGCTCCACGACTACCTGGCGCAAATGCTGGCATTGGGACGAATCAAGGTCACACAGCTGCGCCAGAAAGTTTCGGGAGAGGCCCCGGCTGCACGGCAACTCGTGACAGAAGTCGACGGCTTGCTGGAAAAAGCCGGCGAGTACACCCGATCACTCATGGCGAAGCTGAATCCACCGGTACTCGATGAGCTCGGTTTGCCGTCGGCTCTCACCTGGTTGGCCAAGCAGATGCCTTTGCATGGTCTGCTCGTCGAGGTCCGCCTCTCAACTCAACAAGTCTCCTTGCCGGATGATCAAGCGGTCTTGCTGTTTCAATCGGTGCGGGAGCTGTTGATCAATGTGGCCAAACATGCCGGGACTGACCGCGCAACGGTGTCATTGAAGGTGGATCAGGAGCAGCAACTTGTCATCGAGGTGCAGGACAGCGGCCGGGGCTTTGATCCTGTCGCGATCGAAGAAAAATCAGAGAAGGAGCATTTCGGGCTGTTCAGCGTGCGGGAACGCATGCAGGCCATGGGCGGACGCCTCGAGGTCAAGAGCATGCCGGAGCAGGGCACCACAGTGACGATGATGCTTCCGCTTGGCAAGGCGAAGACGGCCGACCACGCCGGCAAGAACACTGACGTCGCGGCCACCGCAACACGGCCCAAGCAGGAATCCGAGCAATCCATCTACCGTATTCCCCATGCGCCGTTCCATCCGCCTCCGGGCAACACGATCCGGCTGTTGCTGGTTGATGACCACACGATGGTGCGCCAGGGATTGCGAAGCCTGCTGGAGTCCTACGAGGACGTGGAGATAGTGGGTGAAGGATCTAACGGCGAAGAAGCCATTGAGCTCGTCGAGCAGCTTCGTCCCGCGCTGGTCGTGATGGACCTCAACATGCCAAAAAAGAACGGCATTGAAGCGACGGCCCGCATCAAGGCTCGCTTTCCCGAGACGGTCGTCATCGGACTTTCAGTGCAGGCGGGTGAAGAAGCACGGAGGGCGATCGTCAATGCGGGCGGCGCCGTCTTGCTGACGAAGGAAGCCGCAGTAGACGAGCTGTACCGCACCATCCGGGAGGTCCTTGACGCGCAGCCTGCCAGTGGCAGCCGTGAAGGTGTCGCCGAGGTCCGCTGAGTGGGGGCACCCGAGCGTGAGGAGACGAGCAGGTTCGTGCTCCGGCGGCGAAACCGACGACGAACCTTGAGACTGTGTGGCGGATCATCATCAAAAAGGGGAGGACGCCGATGTCGCAGAACAGGCAAATGGCTGACGAACTTCGAGGCAGACAGGATTCCGTCTTGAAGGATTGGGTCGAGTATCAACTTTCTGCTCTCACGATGAGACGCGATCTCTTGAAGGAATCAGACTTGCGGGAGCAATCCCGGCGGTTTTTAGAATTGTTTTCCGAGGCGTTCTCGGCGAGCGCGGACAGCTCATCTTCGAGTTGGAAGCCGGTCAAGGAGCTTCTCGCCGAAATTTCGCGCACCCGTGCTGAACAGGGATTTACCCCCTCCGAGACCGCGATCTTCGTCTTTTCACTCAAGCAACCCTTGTTTGATCTGGCTCAGCAACGGGCGGGCCATGACGTCAAGAAATTGGCTGAGATGATGTGGGATCTGACGGTCCTGCTGGACAAGCTGGGGCTCTACACGACCGAGGCATATCAGGAGAGCCGGGAGTCCGTCATCCTCAGGCAGCAGCAGGAGCTCATGGAGCTCTCCACTCCGGTCGTCCGGTTGTGGGATGAGGTCCTGGCGTTGCCGCTCATTGGCACGCTCGACAGCGCGCGGACCCAGGTCGTCATGGAAAACCTGTTGCAGCAGGTGGTCGATACGGGCGCACGGATTGCGATCATCGACATCACCGGCGTCCCCACCGTCGACACCCTGGTCGCCCAACATCTGATGAAGACGGTCGCGGCGACCCGGTTGATGGGAGCCGATTGCATTATCAGCGGCATCCGTCCACAGATTGCCCAGACCATCGTGCACCTGGGTGTTAATTTGAACGATATCGTGACCAAAGCCACGCTGGCTGATGCGTTCCTGGTTGCGCTCCAGCGCCTGGGGGCCACTGTGTCCCGAAACGCACCGCCACACCGGGATAGTGCAGGTGGCGGGGCTTGAGTACCACGTGCGCAGAATGAGGAAGTCATGGAACGCATTCCGATATTGAAGATGGGCCCTTATCTGTTGGTGACGATTCAAGTCGACATGCACGATCGCGTGGCGATGACGCTGCAGGACGAACTGACCGAGCGGATCGTGGCCGAGCGCGCGCGGGGCGTGCTCTTGGATATTTCCTCCGTGGACGTCGTCGATTCGTTTATCGGCCGCATGATCGGCAACATTGCGTCCATGTCTCGCGTGCTCGATGCCGAGACGGTCGTGGTGGGCATGCGGCCTGCAGTGGCGATTACACTGGTTGAATTGGGTCTCGCGCTGCCGAGCATTAAGACTGCCCTTAACGTCGATGCCGGCATGGCGCTGCTGAAGTCGGCTGGAAAGATGTCGGGCAATGGCCGTCTTACGCGATGAATTGATCGCCCTGCGGTCCACGGACGACATCATCAAAGCCCGACAGCTGGTGCGCGATTGCGCCGTCTTGCAGGGCCTGTCGCTGGTCGATCAAACCAAACTCGTGACAGCGGCAAGCGAACTCGCCCGGAACACGTTGGTGCACGGGGGTGGCGGCGAGATGTGCCTGCGGGCCGTCAATGAGGGTACACGCCGCGGTGTACAGGTGACATTTACAGACCAGGGACCCGGCATTGCCGATGTCGAGCTGGCCATGACCGACGGCTATACGACGCGCGGGG